>NZ_JAKUFX010000105.1:0-20701 GCF_022663635.1 Bacillus cereus group sp. BfR-BA-01356
GTTCATCCTGAGCCAGGATCAAACTCTCCAATAAAGTTAGTTTGTCTAGCATCTAAAATAAAAATTGACGTTTCACGTTGTTTGTTTCGTTCAGTTTTCAAAGAACTACTTGGTCGCTCATTTGCGACTTCCTTATGTTAACATCTTCGTTTTTCGATGTCAACTAAGTTTTTTAATTTCTTTTTTGTCGTTTTCTGCGTTTCCGCATCAGCGACGGTTATTAATATATCATGGTGAAAAATGAAATGCAACACCTTTTATAAACTTTTTTTAAAACTGCCCACATTTCTTTTTTATATCATATACTTAAACGAAATATCTCTTTCATGTATGAGTAATTCCTACATATATTTTATATAAAGTTACTCTATCAAAAGACGTTTCTTTCTATAATAAGCGTTTTATTCATATAGCATATCATACAGGGAGGAATATATATGGACTATACCGATTTATTAATCAAACTAGGTCTCTCGGCTATTTTAGGATTTGCCATTGGTTTAGAACGTGAATTAAAACGGAAACCACTTGGTTTAAAAACGTGTTTAGTTATTTCTATTATTAGTTGCCTCCTAACGATTGTTTCTATTAAAGCAGCTTATAACTTACCACATACCGATCATATGAATATGGATCCACTTCGACTTGCCGCTCAAATTGTATCAGGAATTGGTTTTTTAGGTGCTGGCGTAATTTTAAGAAGAGGCAACGATAGCATTGCAGGGCTCACGACTGCCGCTATGATCTGGGGTGCTTCTGGTATTGGTATTGCTGTTGGGGCCGGATTCTATATTGAAGCGATATTCGGAATGTGTTTCCTTATGATTAGTGTCGAACTTATACCACTCGCGATGAAATATGTAGGCCCTAGATCATTTCGTCAACGTGATATCGCTGTGAAACTTGTTGTACGAAATATGGACAATATCCCAATCGTAATTGAAGAAATAAAAGAAATGGATATAAAAGTTAAGAATATGAAGCTTAAAACATTAGAAAACGGTTCTCACTATTTACATCTTAAACTGTCCATTGATCAAAAAAGACATACTGCTGATGTTTACTATGCTCTCCAGCATCTTGAAAGTGTCCAACAAACTGAAGTGGAAAGTATGTAACGTAAAACAAACTCTCTTTAATTAGAGAGTTTTTCTTTTTTCTATAATGGCAACAATGAATGTAGTCCTACAAAGTAAGGAGGAATAGGCAATTGAAATCCCGTCCGAATTTAGTAGATACATTTCGTGATTCCATTATTTTTCGTTTAATTTGTTTTATTATTGTACTGACTGCTTTTTCCGGTTTTCTTATACATAGATTAGAACCTTTTCATTTCACTACATGGTTTGACGGAATTTGGTGGTCAATCGTTACCATTTTTACAGTTGGATATGGCGACTTTGCTCCCCACACGACGATAGGAAAACTAATAGGTATAAGTATTATTTTATTAGGAACTGGCTTTTGTTCTTATTATATGGTGCTGTTTGCTACTGAAATGATTAATAAACAATATATGAAAATTAAAGGTGAAGAAGCCGCTACTTCTAACGGTCATATGATTATCGTTGGCTGGAATGAGCGCGCAAAACATGTTGTAAAGCAAATGCACGTATTACAACCAAACCTTGATATCGTTTTAATTGATGAAACACTTTCTTTACTCCCAAAACCATTTCATCATTTAGAATTTATAAAAGGTTGTCCGCATCACGATCAAACTTTATTAAAGGCCAATATTGCAACGGCACACACCATATTAATAACAGCTGATAAAGAAAAAAACGAAAGCTCAGCGGATACACAGTCCATTTTAAATATTTTAACTGCAAAAGGGCTCAACCCAAACATTCACTGCATCGCTGAACTTCTTACTTCTGAACAAATACAAAATGCAACGAGAGCTGGCGTGTCAGAAATTATAGAAGGAAATAAATTAACGAGCTATGTATTTACCGCTTCTCTTTTATTCCCTTCCATTTCAGGTGTACTATTTTCACTTTACGACGAAATCTCTGATAATAAATTACAACTGATGGAGCTTCCATCGTCCTGCACCGGACAAACTTTTGCCAATTGTAGCTATACTCTTTTAAAGCAAAACATTCTCTTACTAGGTATAAAGCGCGACGAACAATATATGATTAATCCAGTTCATTCCTTTGTTCTCATTGAAAGCGACATACTCATTGTTATTCACCATTAGTAAAATGACGCTCTAATTCTTGCATGAGCACTTTCCCAATATTGATATATTTTCTTTTCACATCTCCATCTGGATCTTTCGGCTCAGCAAATTGATCCATTCCACTTGTTCCAGCTGTTAAAGTATTCACATTATCATCTAGTTCGTCTTGATATACGTGCGAAAGAATATACGGCGTTCCAAGACGAACTATTACGCCTGGTACATCTAGTTCTCCATCAATGGCTGTAAATGGAACTCGTAAAAATTGATACCCATCTTCTTCATCAATTTTGTAATCGAAGCATCCTTTATCATAATCCCAATTACCACCAATGCTATATCCAAGTGGTTTCATAATCTCTTCTAACTTATATAACGCATATGTACGTCCTTCTAAATTTGATTGAATCGGAATCAAGCCCATCCCTCCTAGACTTTTCCTTTAGCATACCCACTTTAGTTTGAATATACTGATGAACTTTTCGATAAAATAATAAAAAGCGACCGGAATCCGGTCGCTTTTTATTATTTTAAACGCTCTTCTAATTCTGCTTTTAATTCTTCAAATCCTGGTTTACCAAGTAAAGCAAACATGTTTTTCTTGTATGCTTCTACTCCAGGTTGGTCAAATGGATTCACGCCTAATAAGTAGCCGCTCATCGCACATGCTTTTTCGAAGAAGTATACAAGGTAACCGAATGTGTACTCATTTAATTCAGGAATATTTACGATTAAGTTTGGTACTCCCCCGTCGCTATGTGCAAGTAATGTACCTTCGTATGCTTTTGTGTTTACGAAGTCTACAGTTTCACCAGCAAGGTAGTTTAATCCGTCTAAATCGTTTTCTTCTGATTCGATTGTTAGTTCATGTGTAGATTTACCTACTTTAAGAACTGTTTCAAATAAGTCACGACGCCCTTCTTGAACGTATTGACCTAATGAGTGTAAATCAGTTGAGAAGTTTGCTGAAGATGGGAAAATACCTTTTTGATCTTTTCCTTCACTTTCACCAAATAACTGTTTCCACCACTCAGCGAAGTATTGAAGTGCTGGCTCATAGTTAACAAGCATTTCAATTGTTTTTCCTTTATTGTATAAAGCGTTACGAACTACTGCGTATTGGTAAGCTGGATTTTCTTCTAGTTCTGATGTTCCGAAGTCATCATGCCCAGCAGCTGCACCTTTCATCATCTCTTCAATATTTAAGCCACTTACTGCGATTGGTAATAAACCAACTGGCGTTAATACAGAGAAACGACCTCCAACATCATCTGGAATAACAAATGTTTCGTAACCTTCGTTATCAGCTAATGTTTTTAATGCACCACGCGCTTTATCTGTAGTTGCATAAATACGTTTGCGAGCTTCTTCTTTTCCATACTTTTCTTCTAATAACTTACGGAAGATACGGAATGCTAGTGCTGGTTCTGTTGTTGTACCTGATTTGGAAATAACGTTAATAGAGAAGTCTTTACCTTCTAATACGTCCATTAAATCTTTCATGTAAGTGGAGCTAATGTTTTGTCCAACAAATAGCACTTGTGGAGTTTTACGTTGTTCTTTAGAAAGCGTATTGTAGAAAGAATGGTTTAACATTTCGATTGCTGCGCGTGCTCCTAGGTAAGAACCACCAATACCTACAACAAGTAAAATGTCAGAGTCATTTTTAATTTTTTCTGCGCATTTTTGAATGCGAGCGAATTCTTCTTTGTCATATTGAAGCGGAAGGTCTACCCACCCAAGGAAATCGTTCCCAGCTCCAGTTTTTTCGTGGATTGCGTGATGTGTTACTTTCACTGCATCACGTAAATAAGTGATTTCATGTTCACCGATGAAGGATAACGCTTTAGAATAGTCGAACGTTACATGTGTACTCATCTTTTTCCCTCCAATTATGGATATGTATTTCTGTATTCACTTTAGCGAAACTGAAGTTGTAAATCAAGCGATTCAAACATTGTAAACGTAACCAATATATATTTTTTAGAAAAAGTTCATTTTTTGCATAAAAATTCGCATTTTTCGGTATAGATGTATATACATCTTCTTTCAAACATTTTTTATGTATAAAAACAACATAACTACCCCATTCTATAAAAGAGTTAATTAACTCATCGCTTGCTCATGCTTCACAATTAAGGGGGGCTTTTTCATGAGTACTTTACAACGTATCGCATTAGTCTTTACTGTAATTGGCGCTGTGAACTGGGGACTAATCGGGTTTTTCCAGTTTGACTTAGTAGCAGCCATTTTCGGTGGACAAAATTCAGCTCTTGCACGTATTATTTACGGCATCGTTGGTATATCTGGGCTTATCAACCTTGGTTTACTGTTTAAACCATCTGAAAATCTTGGTACGCACCCAGAAACAAACGAAATTCGATAATCAGTATGTCCTTTCACCTCCGACATACGAATATGATTGCATGCAATCATATTTGCAAATATATATCATAAGATAAAGTAAAAGAGGAACGCTCATATGCGTTCCTCTTTTACTTTGTTAACTCGGACTCTTCAATCCATTCTGCCAACTTTTCTCGCAGCGTATTAAATCCGTTTTCAGATGGGTTCGGTATAAGAATCCTTCCTTGTTTTCTTTTCGCCGCTTTTAACGATAAACTCATTTTTCTGTGCTCTTCATCAATTGAAAGTACCTTTACTTCTACTGTATCGCCGACCTTTAAAAAGTCATGAATATCCTTTACATATCCATTTGTAATTTCAGATATATGCACAAGTCCTTGTGTTTCTGCATCTAACGCTACAAACGCACCGTAATCTTGAATTCCAGTCACTTTCCCTGTTACAACCACTCCTGTTGTATATTGTTCTGACATATGAAACACTCCCATACGTTTACCATTCTCTCTACAATTATAGAGAGCAAAGCAGATATATTTATTTTAAATATCCGATTGGTTAGTACACATTCTAGATAACAATATCTAGAATGCGCATACCTTATATTAGTAAATTATACCACTATGACAGAACTCATTCAAAATTCATGAAAAATTTCCCTTAAAGAAGTATAATTCTCCAATATTGGGATAGACTACTAACACATGGCTTTCTAGTATTCCCCCCCTTTTATGGACAAAACGTATTACGTTTTGTCCTTTTTTTATTTTCAACAAACCGTTCCATTCTCTTCATTGCTTCCATAAGTTGTTCAAGCGACGTCGCATAAGAACAACGAATAAACCCTTCACCACTTTCGCCAAATACGCTACCAGGGACAACAGCTACTTTTTCTTCCAGCAATAACTGTTCTGCAAATTCCGCTGAAGATAATCCTGTTGAAGATATAGAAGGGAAAACATAAAATGCTCCGCCCGGCACATGACACGTTAAGCCCATTTCATTGAAAGATGTCGTCATAAAATTACGACGCTTCTTATAACTATCTCTCATCCGAATTACTTCATCATTCCCCGCACGTAACGCTTCAAGTGCTGCGAACTGAGACATCGTCGGTGCACACATCATGGAATATTGGTGAATTTTGAGCATCAATTCTGAAAACTGAACAGGAGCTGCAATCATACCGAGACGCCATCCTGTCATCGCAAATCCTTTTGAAAATCCTGAAATTAAAATCGTATGCTCACGCATATTTTTAATACTCGCGAAACTTGTATATGCTTCGTCGTATACAAGCTCTGCATAAATTTCATCAGATAATACAATTAGATTGTACTTCTCAACAATCACTGCTATTTCTTCAAGCTCGAATTTATTTAGCATTGCACCTGTCGGGTTATTTGGTGAACAAAGTAAAATCGCCTTTGTTTTCGCTGTAATAGCTGCTTCAATTTGTTCTGGTTGTACTTTAAACTCGTTTTCTAGCTTAGTCGCCACAGGAACCGGAACTCCTCCAGCTAATGTCACAAGTGGTGCATAAGAAACGAAGCTTGGTTCAACAATGAGCACTTCATCATCAGGATTTATAATGGCACGCATCGCTACATCTAACGCCTGGCTCGCTCCAACTGTAACAATGATTTCATCACTTGGATCATAAGATACTGCAAATTGTTTTTTTAGATACTTTGCTATTTCTTGACGGAGCTCCAATAATCCTGCATTTGCTGTATATGACGTATACCCTTGTTCCAAAGAACGAATACATGCTTGCCTTACATTCCAAGGGGTAACAAAATCCGGCTCTCCTACCCCGAGGGAAATAACACCTTTCATATTTGCTGCTAAATCAAAAAATTTTCGAATACCAGATGGTTTTAAAGATTCTGCTGATCTAGATAGTTCAAATTGCTTCATGGTGTCACCACAATTCGCTTATCATCATCGTCTTTTTCATAAATAACGCCCTCATGTTTATACTTCTTCAAAATGAAATGAGTAGTTGTAGAAACGACAGATTCAATTGTTGCTAATTTCTCAGAAACAAACATCGCTACTTCCCCCATCGTTTTCCCTTCTAATGTAATAGAAAGATCATATGTCCCTGACATTAAATAAACGGATTTCACTTCTGAATAACGATAAATTTGCTCAGCAACCGCATCAAACCCAACGCCGTGCTTTGGCGTAACTTTCACATCGATCATTGCCGTTAAACCTGTATGTTCTTTCACTTTCGTCCAATCGATATGTGTTACATAATCCACAATAATCTTTTCATTTTCTAATCTCGCAACCATCTTCTTTACTTCTTCTACTTCTATATTTAACAGCTTCGCTAATGTATCTACAGATAATCGACTACTCTTTTCAAGACAAGCTAATAATTCTAATTCTTTTTCTGTCACCATATAAATCATCCTTCCTTTTCGTTTGTGTCTAAATTATACAAATACCCTTTCCAGTTTGGAAAGAAGATTTTTCTATTGAATTATGTCAAAATAAAGTGAAACTTTAATCAGCGGAATGCTTCACCCCGCTGATTATCAGCCCACACCAATCGGGCTTTTACGAGCAGTTGATCTCCCACCTCACTTCTTTGTCTCAACCGTCTTTTTAGGTTGGAGTCTTACTGCTCGTTAAAGCGGGGTAAAGTGAAACTTTAATCAGTGGAAAAATGCGTGATAAAGCGAAAGGGGATGGAACCGTGAAACCAAAAATTTATATTGCTGAACCAGTTCCGACATTTGTAGAAAACTATTTATCAGAACACTGTGATTACGAAAAATGGGATCAAAATGAGAAAGTACCTCGTGATGTTCTATTAGAGAAAATACAAGATAAAGATGGGTTATTAAATTTCGGATCTGCTATTAATGAAGAATTACTGACAGTGGCTCCTAACTTAAAAGTAGTGAGCAATATTTCTGTTGGTTACGATAATTTTGATTTACAAGCGATGAAAAACCGAAATGTTATCGGAACGAATACACCATACGTATTAGATGATACAGTAGCTGATCTCGTTTTCGCCCTTATGCTATCAGCTGGGCGCCGCGTTTGCGAACTCGATTCTTACGTAAAAAATGGTGAATGGAACGCTGAAATCGGAAAAGAACACTTCGGACTAGATGTACACCATAGCACAATTGGTATTATCGGTATGGGCCGAATTGGAGAAGCCGTTGCAAAACGAGCAAAATTCGGATTTGATATGAATGTTCTTTACTATAACCGCCGTCGTAAAGAAGAAGCTGAACAAAAATTCGATGCTACATATTGTGATTTACAGACGCTACTGAAGCAGTCTGACTTTATTGTTCTTCTTACTCCATTAACAGATGAAACATATCACCTTATCGGAGAAAAGGAATTTTCATTAATGAAAGAAACAGCAATCTTCATTAATGCTTCTCGGGGGAAAACAGTAGATGAAGAAGCGTTAATCCATGCTTTAACAGAAAAGAAAATCTTTGCAGCAGGCATCGATACTTTTACACAAGAGCCAATTCAAAAAGATAATCCACTCTTATCATTACAAAATGTTGTGACTTTACCACATATCGGATCTGCAACATTAAAAACTCGTCAGCAAATGGCCATGACCGCCGCTGAAAATTTAGTTGCAGGATTACAAGGAAAAACACCGCCTAATATTGTGCGCGGATAATACTGAATAAACGAAAGGCAAGATGACATCGTCATCTTGCCTTTTTTTGTTAACATATTTTCTTCTTCCTTGGAGATGATATGAACAAAAATCAATGGAGTGACAAAAAATGAATCATAAATATACTTGTCCTTATTTCACTTTTTCCACTCGCGGCACTACTGTTCATTACGAATTGTATGAACATGATAATAAAACAGAACGCCCTACTTTCGTACTCGTTCACGGCTTTTTATCTTCCTCATTCAGTTACCGCCGTCTCATTCCTTTACTAGCGAAGGAAGGAACAGTCATTGCTCTTGATTTACCACCGTTCGGAAAAAGTGATAAGTCTCATCTGTTTAAGTATTCTTATCACAATTTAGCAACGATTATTATTGATTTAATTGAACATTTATCTCTCTCAAACATTGTATTAGTTGGGCATTCTATGGGTGGACAAATTTCTCTCTATGTAAACCGTATACGTCCTGAACTCATTTCAAAGACGATTTTACTATGTAGCTCGAGCTATTTAGCGCGCGCAACCTTACCTTTACTATACTCTTCTTATTTACCGTTCTTTCATTTATACGTAAAGAACTGGATTATACGGCGCGGCATTGTTCATAACTTAATGAATGTCGTTCATGATCACTCATTAATTGACGATGAAATGAAAAAAGGTTACTCCGCTCCTTTTTATGACAACCGTATATTTCCCGCTTTAACTCGCATGATACGAGACCGTGAAGGTGACTTATCTTCAACTGAATTACAAAAAATCGAAACACCTATCCTACTCATTTGGGGTGAAAAAGACCGCGTCGTCCCTGTACATGTAGGTCATCGTCTACACAAAGATTTACCGAATTCAAAATTTATTTCTTATGAAAATACAGGACATTTACTACCTGAAGAAAAGCCTGAACATGTTTATGAAGAAATTATCGCTTTTTCCGCGCAATAAAATGAAACTTTAATCAGTCCCTACCTAACTTCTTTGCTTCCGCTGAATTTTGAGGTCGGGGTCTTACTGCCCGGAAAATAGCGGGATAATATAAAAAAGGCTGTCGGAAATTCCGACAGCCTATAATGAACAGCTTCCACCTTCTTTTATTACAAGTAATTCCATAGCTAATTTCTCACATTTTTCAAGCGCAGGTACTTCCTCAAAAGACATAAAGTATATATGTTGAATCTTCTTTGCGATGTATTTTGGATCGTCAAACACACTTATGACGTTCACAACATCGCTCGCTTCTGTTTCATAAAACTCCGGTCCCATTTGAAACGGATCCCAATTCTTCACAACCTCTATCATCTTTTCATATGTACCCATTCGCTTCCCGCCTTTTCACTTTTTAATACTTTTCTTTATCCTATCACATCAGCTATTCTATAAGAAGAGAGAGAACTTTCATAACTTATTGGTTTTACAGAAGAAGGGAGCAAACTTATGCAACTATTTCATAAAGCAATCAATCGACGTGGAACGCATAGTATAAAATGGGATACATATAAAAACGAAGAACTTATCCATGCTTGGATTGCTGATATGGATTTTGAAGTACCAAAACCAATTCAAACTGCCTTAAAACAACGAATCGAACATCCGATTTTTGGCTATACACTTCCTCCCGAAAATATTGGGAATATTATTTGTAACTGGACAAAACAACAATACGACTGGGATATTCAAAAAGAATGGATTGTCTTTAGCGCCGGAATCGTTCCAGCTCTTAGTACGAGCATACAGGCTTTCACAAAAGAAAACGAATCCGTTCTCGTACAACCACCTATTTATCCTCCATTTTTCGAAATGGTTACAACAAACAACAGACAGTTATACGTGAGTCCATTACAGAAACAAAATGATACATATGTGATAGACTTCAAGCATTTAGAAAAGCAGTTTCAGCAAGGCATCAAACTCATGCTTCTTTGTAGCCCTCATAACCCAATCGGGCGCGTTTGGACGAAAGAGGAACTTTTGCAGCTCGGATCGTTATGTACTAAATATAACGTAATCGTTGTGGCGGATGAAATTCATTCCGATATTATTTACGCAGATCATACACATACACCGTTCGCTTCTTTATCTGAAGAATTAGCAGCTCGCACGATTACTTGTATGGCTCCAAGTAAAACATTTAATATCGCTGGATTACAAGCATCGATTATTATCATTCCAAATGAAAAACTCCGTCAAGCCTTTACATCTATCCAATATAGACAAGGCTTCCACAGATTAAATATCTTCGCTTATACAGCGATGCAAAGTGCCTATACAGAATGTAATGATTGGCTAAACGAAATTCGATTATATATAGAAGATAATGCTCAATTTGCTTGTGAATATATTAAAACTCACATACCTGCTCTTTCCGTAACGAAGCCAGAAGGTAGCTTTTTATTATGGATTGATTGTTCTCTTCTAAAGCTTTCTCAAAACGAGCGTACTGCATTACTTGAGGAAAAAGGAAAAATCATTGTTGAACCTGGTGAGAAATACGGGTTAGGTGGCGAAGAACATATTCGAATTAATATCGGCTGTCCACGATCTGTTTTAGAAGAAATTTTAAACAGACTGCGTCATACGTTTTCATAATAAGAAAGGAGTCTGTCCCCCTAATCATTCTTGGACAGACTCCTTTGTCATATTTTGTCGGTAAGTTGATATATTTTCAATTACATTTCACAAAGAAAGCTACCATTCACGGTAGCTTTTACTTTTTCTTCATATCCGATGCTTTTTTTACAATTACGCCACAAGCAATTCGATCCCCTGATTTACCTGTCGGTTGAGTCATACCATCATCAGGGTTTTCTGTAATAATAATAGACGCTCCATCTTTTCTATGAATCGTCGTTTTTCCTTCTTCAAGTGTGATGTGAGGTGCATCGATTTCCGCTTTAATCTTTCCAGAACCATCTGCAACTACGTTCGGTAAATCACCGTTTTCTGCCCCCTTCGGATTAAGAAGACCATGTTTTTTATCATCAGGACTAAAATGATTCCCGGATGATTCAAAACGAGGTGCCTTACACTCTCCAATTTCATGTACATGTAGTCCGTGTGGTCCTGGCGTGAAACCTTCTCCTTTAATCGTAATTTTCACGCCACTTGTTTGCTGCACTACTTTCGCAGTCCCTACTTCATCTCCTGAAGCATTATGTAATTTCACTTCAATTTCTTTCGGCTTTCCTTGGTCACAACCTGCCATCAGAAATAATAAACAACAACTGAAAAAAAGCCGTTTCTTCATTTTATTCCCTCCAAAATATATTCTGCCCTTAGATTGTCCGAGCATAGAGGGAAACATACAAAAATGCATTACTGTTTCTTTTCAGCTAATAGTTTTTCTTCAACTTTCTGCAATCGCTCTGCTTCTCTTTTTGATACACGAATAAACATACGCCACGTGGCAATAGCACCGATAATAAATAGAACGCAAACAATCCCTGGAATAATATATTCTGTTTTATCTTCCGGAAAATATAAAGGCATCATATAGAACACTCCTTATTATAGGATTTATAAAACATCAGAATTTTCTGTTATATCATTTTAAATTATAGTGGAACCTATCCATATTCTCAAGGGGCGTTCTGAAAGCAAATGATTTCTTTGACTCCTTCTCCTACTTTCCTTACTATAAACTTGAGGTGAAAAATATGAGAGAAACATTTGAAATTGGCGAAATCGTTACTGGTATTTATAAAACAGGAAAATACATCGGCGAAGTTACAAATAGCCGCCCTGGCAGTTACGTCGTAAAAGTATTAGCTGTTTTAAAACATCCGGTGCAAGGTGACTTACATAACGTAAAACAAGCTGACGTACCATTTTTCCATGAAAGACGCGCTTTAGCTTTCCGTGAACAGACGAACATTCCAGAGCAAATGGTGAAAAAATATGAAGGAGAAATTCCGGATTATACCGAGTCACTAAAATTAGCATTAGAAACTCAAATGAATTCATTTTCTGAAGATGATTCACCTTTTGCAGAGCGTAGTCTAGAAACATTACAACAGTTAAAGAAAGACTACAAACTCTAAAAAACAAAACGACCAAATTACATAATGTGCAATTTGGTCGTTACTGTGTGCTCACTTTCTTTAACACTTTTGAAAAATCAACAAGTTCTCCTAATGTTGGAGGTGCTGGCTTTACTAAATACTCTTTATCTTTTTCTACTAGTTTAAAAATATTGTACGTCGTCATCGCATCATCAAGCGCACAATGATGCTTCCCTGTCCCTACTTTTCCATACGCCTCAATTGCTTTCCATAATCCTGTTTGATTTCTTTCTCCAAAAAACTTCTTATACTCAAGCGATAAATCACGACACTGTCCGAAGAATGGAAAAGCTATCCCTGCCATTTCACAATTATGTTTCAGCACTTTCATATCCATATTTCCCCACGTTACAATTGTCGGTTTACATTTCGTTTCGTATTCTGCAAGCTTCTTAACGAGTTCAGGAAATGAAATCCCTTTATCCACGACTTCTTGTTTTATTCCCAAAAACTTCTTACATCGATCCGTTAAAGAAGGAAATGTTTTCGGCCTGACATGTGATGAATACGTATCTTCTACCTTACAGCCAGCAACTGAAACGAGTCCTACCTCAATAATCTCTGGAAAAAATCCTTTCGGTTTCTTTCTATGCTGGGGCATCGTAAACTCAAAGTCTAAAAATAAAAATCGTTGTTCATCCATACGATCCCTTCCTTATCATTTTTGTCATTCCTTTCTATTTGACACTCCTACACGAACAAGCTCGAATGCTAATTCCATTTTAAATATTCAGATTGGATGTATCTTATATATATGTCAAATGCCCACAAATATTTTAAAAAATAAGAAAAAATGACCTATGCAGAAAATATGACAAAATCTCTCCTTTCATTTACATCCGCAGTTTTTCTACTTTATAATGACGTTATGTGTGTTTCATCTAGTTAATATTTGACACACTAAGAAAAATGAATGAAAGGAGATGAGATTTTTGCACGAAACAACGCAAGAACTCGCTAACTGGCAGTATTATTTTGCTATCGCAGTCTTTTTAATTACATATGCCATTATTATTTCTGAAAAAATTAATCGCGCTGTCATCGCACTTCTCGGTGCAGCATTCATGGTAATTGTGGGGGTCGTCGATTTACATAACGCCTTTACGAAACATATTGAATGGGGAACGATTACGCTACTCATCGGTATGATGATTTTGGTGAACATTACGAGTAAATCAGGTGTTTTCCAATACGTTGCCATTAAAGCAGCAAAAGGGGCACAAGGAAATCCAATTAAAATTTTAATTTCCCTTTCCCTACTTACCGCGCTTGGCTCCGCATTTTTAGATAACGTTACAACTGTACTTCTTGTTGTTCCAGTTACTTTATCTATTACGCGCATACTGCAAGTAAATCCTGTTCCTTATTTACTTTCTGAAATTATTTTTTCAAATATTGGAGGAACAGCAACATTAATTGGTGATCCACCTAACATTATGATTGGTTCTGCAAATAAGCATTTAGACTTCAATGCTTTCCTATTGAATCTAGCACCAATCGTAATTATTATTATTGCAGTTACAGCAACAATACTTTACTTTATGTACCGTAAACAATTAATTGCCGATCCTGTACAAGTTAAAAAATTAATGAGCTTAGATGAAAAACAATACATTAAAGATCCAGTATTAATGAAAAAATCTTTAACGGTACTTGGACTTACAATTGTAGGTTTCATGACTCATTCTATTTTCCATATTGATGCCGCTATTATCGCCTTAACTGGTGCTACTGTACTTATGTTAATTGGTGTGAAAGAACATGAAATTGAAGAGGTATTCGCAAGTGTAGAATGGGTAACAATCTTCTTCTTCGCAGGGCTATTCGTACTTGTTGGAGGACTTATCGATATCGGTCTTATCAAAATGTTAGCTCAAAAAGTAATTGGTATAACAGGCGGAGATATTTCTTACGCATCCATCCTTATTTTATGGGTATCTGGTATCGCCTCTGCAACAATTGATAACATCCCATTCGTTGCAACAATGATTCCACTTATTAACGATATGGCAGTTGGGCTAGGCTTATCACCATCTGACGCACAAATCGATGTATTATGGTGGGCATTAGCACTAGGTGCTTGTCTGGGCGGAAACGGAACATTAATCGGAGCTTCTGCTAACGTAATCGTTGCAGGTATCGCGAGCCGCGAAGGACATAAATTTAGTTACATGGACTTCCTAAAAGTCGGTTTCCCAATTATGATCGTTTCATTAATCATTTCTCACATTTATATTTATTTACGCTACCTTATGTAGTAAAAAAAGCGCTCTGATAATCAGGGCGCTTTTTTACTTATATCTAAAATATATCGACTTATCAACAAAAAAGAAAAATCTACTCTTTATATCTCACCGGTTCATTTCGAATGATAAATAAATGAATCGGTAAGAACACTGAAAATGTGATTACATGAATAATCGTAAATAATATAGAGTTCGTTCCGTATCTGTCTAAAATAGCGTAGATAAGATAAATGGACAATACAATCGATACAGCTGTTGCTAGTAAACTTATAATTGGTACGAAATTAAAAATAAAACATGCAACGTATATACCGAATACTTTCCACCCTGCTTCTTCTTTCAAAAAATCTGGTAATTTATCTTTCGCTAAGTCACCCCATGTCTTACTATTCAAAAACGGAATAAACGCAAGCACCCCGTCCGTTGCACCATCATTTTTCGCCATCGAATAAAGTGCAAAAGCCGTTAACAAATATGAAATAATTGCCCAAATCAATATAACAAGAATAAACGCAAAACTAAGAGCAAAGAAACCTGCTAATACGCCTTGATCCTCCATCTTATCCTCTCCTCTCTACTTTCAACATATTTCATTACATTGCAAGTTATGTTTTAAAATTTATCCAAACTCTTTGTATAATAAGAGAAGAAAGAGAATAAGAGAGGAGCAACACTTATGCATCCATTTGTAAAAGCATTACAAGAGCATTTCACAGCTCATCAAAATCCTGAAAAAGCAGAACCTATGGCTCGTTATATGAAAAATCACTTCCCATTTCTAGGTATTCAAACACCGGAAAGACGCCAATTATTAAAAGACATCATTCAAATACATACTCTCCCAGATCAAAAAGACTTCCAAATTATCATACGTGAGCTTTGGGACTTACCAGAACGTGAATTCCAAGCGGCCGCACTTGATATTATGCAAAAATATAAAAAGCATATAAACGAAACTCATATCCCCTTCTTAGAAGAACTGATTGTCACAAAATCTTGGTGGGACTCTGTCGATAGCATCGTCCCTACATTTTTAGGCGATATCTTTTTAAAACATCCAGAATTAATTTCTGCCTATATTCCAAAATGGATTGCATCAGATAACATATGGTTACAACGTGCCGCTATTTTATTCCAACTAAAATATAAACAAAAGATGGATGAAGAACTTCTTTTCTGGATTATTGGACAACTACATTCTTCAAAAGAATTTTTCATTCAAAAAGCGATTGGCTGGGTCCTTCGTGAATATGCAAAAACAAATCCGGATGTAGTTTGGGAATACGTTCAAAACAATGAGCTCGCTCCATTAAGTAAGCGTGAAGCAATTAAGCATATTAAAGAAAATTACGGAATAAATAATGAAAAAATAGGCGAGACTCTATCATAGATAGACGCGTTCCTCTATTGAGATTTAAAAAAGAACGTGTTAGAATATGTTCATTATTATTAATATAAGTAGCGATGACGGACTTATAAGTACTTGCATAAAAAGCGATTCAGGGATAGTGAAAGCCTGAAGCCGCAAGGAAACGGCAGTCCCGAGCAATACATGATAAAGTGGATGCACCTTTTGTGTATCAACTAGGGTGGAACCGCGGGCAAACGCTCGTCCCTAGGCAAATAAGCCTTGGGATGAGCGTTTTTTTATGTTCTTTTTAGCATATACTGCTCGTTTCCAAAGTATCAGAGTATGTCATCGCCAATACGTTAACTTTCAAAAGGAGGATTTTCTTATGTATTCAATGGAACAAGTTGTAAACTTAGCGAAACATCGCGGTTTTGTTTTCCCTGGTTCTGAAATTTACGGTGGTCTTGCAAACACTTGGGATTACGGTCCACTTGGAATCGAATTAAAAAATAACGTTAAAAAAGCTTGGTGGAAAAAATTCATTCAAGAATCTCCACACAACGTTGGTTTAGACGCAGCTATTTTAATGAACCCTAAAACTTGGATCGCTTCTGGTCACGTTGGTAACTTCAACGATCCAATGATTGACTGTAAAAAATGTAAAGCTCGTCACCGTGCTGACAAATTAATTGAGGATGCTTTAGATGCAAAAGGCATCGAAATGGTTGTTGACGGTCTTACTTTCGACCAAATGGCTGATTTAATGAAAGAACATGAAGTAAAATGTCCTGATTGCGGTAGTGAAGAATTCACTGAAATCCGTCAGTTCAACTTAATGTTCAAAACATTCCAAGGTGTTACAGAGTCTAGCACAAACGAAATCTTCCTTCGTCCTGAAACAGCACAAGGTATTTTCGTAAACTTCAAAAACGTTCAACGCTCTATGCGTAAAAAGCTTCCATTTGGTATCGGCCAAATCGGTAAGAGTTTCCGTAACGAAATCACGCCTGGTAACTTCACATTCCGTACACGTGAATTCGAACAAATGGAACTTGAATTCTTCTGTAAGCCTGGTGAAGATTTAGAGTGGTTTGCATTCTGGCGTGAAACTTGTAAAAACTGGTTACTTTCACTTGGTATGTCTGAAGAGAGCATGCGTCTTCGTGACCACGGTGAAGAAGAGTTATCTCACTACAGTAATGCAACAACTGACATTGAATTCAAATTCCCATTCGGTTGGGGCGAACTTTGGGGCGTTGCATCTCGTACAGACTTCGACTTAAAACGTCACATGGAACATTCAAACGAAGACTTTAACTATATTGATCCACAAACGAATGAGCGTTACGTGCCATACTGCATCGAGCCATCTTTAGGCGCAGACCGCGTAACATTAGCATTCTTATGTGATGCATATGAAGAAGAGCAATTAGAAAACGATTCTCGTACAGTTCTTCGTTTCCACCCTGCTTTAGCACCATACAAAGCAGCTATCTTACCATTATCTAAGAAGCTATCTGAAGGTGCTACTGAAGTATTCGCAGAATTAGCTAAAGACTTCATGGTAGACTTTGATGAAACTGGTTCTATCGGTAAACGTTACCGTCGTCAAGACGAAATCGGTACACCATTCTGTATCACATACGACTTCGACTCAGTTGAAGACAAAGCTGTTACAGTACGTGACCGTGACACAATGGAACAAGTTCGTATGCCAATTAGCGAACTAAAAGGTTTCTTAGAGAAGAAAATCCAGTTCTAATTATAAGAAAAAGAGGCTGCTCGTAAGAGCGCCTCTTTTTTACTTTTCACGTTTTTCTTTAATTGCTACTGTACATCTTGATATACATAGTAAATCATCATTTTCATCAATAATACGAACATCCCAAACCATTGTCGATTGTCCTCTATGTATCGGTGTTCCGATCGCCGTTACAATTCCATCTTTCTTTGAGCGAATGTGGTTTGCATTAATTTCTAATCCGAAACAAATACATTTTTCTTGATCAATTAAATTATATGAACCAACACTTGCCACTGTTTCCGCTAATGCAACCGATGCACCTCCATGTAAAAATCCAAACGGTTGATGCGTACGCTCATCAACAGGCATCGTAGCAACTACCTTATCTTCTGTCATCTCTAACAACTCAATTCCAAGTGAATCCATTAAAGTTTTTGCCATATCGCTTCCCCCTTCTCTTACTTTAATTAAATGTATAATTTTACCTATTTATTTTCAAACTACTTATAACACTTATATAAGGAGGCTTCACCTAAATGAAACAGAAATTTTGTATATTACTGCTTATGTTCTCCTTGCTGACTATTGTACCAAATTGTGCAATAACAGCCAAAGCATCTAACCTGACAATCGATGTTAAGACTGTAACGCAAAAAGGTAAGAAACCTTATATAGAATATCAAATAAATAGGCCTTCTTTTCACAACTTTTCTGATTCTAAATTTCAAAATAAACTCAATTTATACTACAAAAAATCCACTGACAAATTTAAAAACAAATTAGAAAAAGAAGCAAAAAAATATTATAAAGAGACAGCAGGATCTAGTACACCCTTTCATCCGTACGTAGCAAATGTTGATTATAAAGTCTCTTTAAACAAACCACCTTTTCTTAGCCTATATGTGAATTACTATCAATATACTGGCGGAGCACACGGTCTTTATACGTGGAAGGCAAATACATTTGATTTAAACGAAAAAAAGGTGCTGCACTTAGACGATTTATTTCAACAAAAGGATAAATATAAAGATGTAATCCGTGCAGAGATTGTACGACAAATTAAACAAAATGAAAGCATTTATTTTCCTGATGCAACTGAAAAAGTAATGAGTATGAAAAAATTTCACTTCTTTTTAGAGCCAGACAATCTCGTCATTTATTTCCCTTTATATGAGATTGCTCCCTATTCAAGTGGAATTCCGCAATTTCGTATTCCATATACGTTGCTAAGAGACTATTTAAAGCCTTCTTATCAAAATATTTTGATTGACAACAAGTAAATATTTTCGCTACGATAATGTTAACCTAAAAACAACAGGAGGTTAACATTATGAGAAGATTACATGTTTTAGATTTAGCATTAGCTGCCATGTTCGTTGCTCTTATGGCCATCGGTGCAAATATTGTATCTTGGGCACCTTTCTTACAAGTAGCAGGCATCCCATTATCTATGCAACCATTTTTCGCAATTTTAGCAGGTCTTCTTCTTGGAAGTAGACTTGGTGCCTTATCCATGACTGTATATATGCTCGTTGGTTTAGCCGGCGCACCAATCTTCGCTAACTTCAAAGCTGGATTTGGAGCACTTTTAGATCCTACTGGTGGTTTTATTATCGCCTTTATTATCGTTGCTTACGTATCAGGAAAACTAGTAGAACAAAAAGAAAGACCCACTTTCATTACATTTGCAATTGCCTCTTTCACTGGAATTATTTTAACTTATATAATCGGTACTACTTACATGTACGGAGCAGTCAATCTCTTTATGGGCGGTAATATGAGCTATAAAGCTGCTTGGATGATTATGATGTGGTTTGCAGTAAAAGATATTGCATTTACAATTATCGGTGCTATTATCGCACCTCGCATATACTATGCTGTGCGTCGTTCTGCTTATCAGCATTCTCATTCGACGATTTCATAATAAAAAAATGAGTTATTTCAGTATACTGAAATAACTCATTTTTTATTATGACTCTTGATTCGCTTGTTCTTCTAAAATTTTCTTCATCATTGCAACCATGTCATCACGTAATTCTGGGTGTTGCAGGGCCATTTCAATTGTCGTTTGAACGAATCCTAGCTTTTCACCTACGTCGTAGCGCTTTCCTTCGAAATCGTAAGCAAATACACGTTGGATTTCATTTAAGCTTTGGATTGCATCTGTTAATTGAATTTCACCACCAGCACCGACATGTTGCTGTTCTAAGAACATAAAGATTTCAGGCGTTAAAATGTAACGGCCCATAATTGCTAAGTTTGAAGGAGCTGTACCTTGCGCTGGTTTCTCAACGAAATTGCGAACTTGGTAACGACGACCTTCTTGTTCTAATGGATCGATAATTCCATAGCGATGTGTTTCCGACTCTGGAACAGTTTGTACACCAATAACAGAAGAAAGTGTTTTTTCATACTCATCCATTAATTGACGTAAACACGGTTTCTCAGCTTGGACAATATCATCACCTAGTAACACTGCAAACGGCTCATCACCAATGAATTTACGCGCACACCAAACAGCATGTCCTAGTCCCTTCGGCTCTTTTTGACGGATATAATGAATATCTACCATTTTTGAAGAAGCTTGTACTTTTTCAAGCAACTCATATTTTTTCTTCTCTAATAAGTTTTGTTCTAGTTCAAATGCGTTATCAAAATGATCTTCGATAGAGCGCTTTGTTTTACCAGTAACAATAATAATATCTTCGATTCCCGATTTCACTGCTTCTTCCACAATGTATTGAATCGTTGGTTTATCTACTATCGGTAACATTTCTTTCGGCATTGCTTTCGTTGCTGGTAAAAAACGTGTTCCTAATCCAGCTGCTGGGATTATCGCTTTTCTTACTTTTTTCATCACAAAATACCCTCTCTCCTGTCGGAATCAATAGCAAGCATTTCCTACATAAAACAAAAGGGAGATTTCGCTCCCTTTTGTTCCTTACTACTTAAAATTACTTTGTATTATAAACGATTCATAATGTCTTCTTTAATAGTAAGTAACTTTTGTTCACTATTTTGTAAAGAACTATCTTTTACACCAAAGTAAAACTTAATCTTCGGCTCAGTTCCA
>NZ_JAKUFX010000106.1:0-20690 GCF_022663635.1 Bacillus cereus group sp. BfR-BA-01356
TTTACATAAAATACTGGTCTAGTTTCGTGATGTCTTTTTTAAGCAATTTGTCCTTTGATAACTTCAAAAGATATTATTTTTCAGTTGACATACTACCGCAGGTCTTATAAAATTAAATTTCAAAAATAAGAAAAGGCTTTCCTACTGCGTAGGAAAGCCTTGTATGCAAGTTATTACAGAATAACATATGCTACATCACTTTAAGTAACTCCCTACGCTGGCATTATCCAGATCAGGTTGAGGGTCGATGTTTACTTACATCCTCTCAGCCAATTGGCTCCCCGGTCCTTAATTCGTTTTCATTGTAGCATGATTTATTTTATTGAACAAACAAAAGCATGCATAATCATTTCATTATTTTTGGAAAATAACTAACTTTTTCACCATGAGCTAATAACTGCTGAATAAATTCTTTATTAATTGCTGGTACTATCAATTCTTTTTTCTTAATCCATTTATTCGTTCTACGCGTACCCATTACAATTTCAGATTGCTGCGCTCCATCTCCTGCAACTTGAGAAGCAATTAACTCTGCTATTACTTCATTTCCCTTCGCTAATGCAAGTCCGGTATTTACATATTCTGAAAGTGGAACCATTTCAAGATTGTATCCACACTCTCCAATTATCTGTATAAATTGTTCAAACTCAATTTGATGTGGATGACAAATATGTAACGTCTCTCCTATAATTTGCGCATCTTGCAAATACGATACAATTGATTTACTAGCAAAATCAATTGGTGTGAAATCAACTTTCCACTTCACATTTGGTGCTTTCCCAATTAATAGCATTGTTTTAATAAGACGATAAAATGCGTTTCCTTCAATATTTTGTTGGAACGAACCTGTTTCTGAATGACATGCTAAATTACCTGCACGATAAATATTTCCACGCAAACCATTTTTCATTGCTTCACGAACAATGTTTTCCGCTTGTAGTTTACTATTTGAATATACATTCTCTAAGTCTACACTGTAATTAAAATCACCAGTTTTCATGTATGTATCCCATTGATCTACCGCTAATTCTAACGGGATACCAATTGTAGAAATAAAATGGAATGTAGCACCTTTCTCCGCTAATGTTAGCATACGGCTAGTTCCTTGGACATTTATATTTTCAAATTGTTTTACATCTCCAAAATGTCTTACATCTGCACCGCAATGAATTATCGTATCCATCTTAGAACTGATGAACATAAATTCTTCTTCGCTCATCCCAAGATACTCTTCTCCCAGATCACCAGCTACGGCCTGTATACGCTGTAACCATTCTTCACATACATCATTAAAGTAGCCTGTTAATGTATCTATAATTCTTTGCTGCACATCTTTAGTTGGTCTTACTAAACAATAAATAGTAGCAGATGTATCTCTCAACAATTCATATAATATGTGTGATCCTAAATAACCAGTAGCTCCTGTTAAAAAGACATTTGAAATCTGGTTTTCTTCCAAAACGTTTGCATACGTGATAGTATCTGGTTCGTGAATCACTTTATATTCACGAAATACTTCTTCTTTCTCTACTTTTACTTCTCGCTCAATTCGAGCTAATCCATATATCGTTCTTTCTTTAAAGAAATCTTGAATTGTTAAATGTGAGAAATCTTCTTTTAACAATGTTAAGACTCGTAATACTTTTAATGAATGTCCACCAATTGTAAAGAAATCATCATGCACTCCAACTTTTGAAATTCCTAATACTTCCGCCCAGGCGTTCGCTATTTGTTTTTCTGCTTTATTAGAAGGTGCAACATATTCTTGTAGCCGAACCGGTTCATACTTTTCTTCTAACTGAGCTAACTTCTTAACATCAATCTTTTTATTAGGTGTAAGTGGCAATTCATTAATATAAATTAGTTTAGATGGCACCATATAATCTGGTAATTGCTCTTGTAACTGATAAACTAATTCTGGTATTTCTTTTTTATTTAAAGTTGTATAGAACGCGATTAAATATTGGCTACCTTCCTTACTCTTCTTAGCAAAAACAGCATTTTCTTTTATATTATGATTTTGAGAAATTTTACTTTGGATTTCGCCTAGTTCAATACGATGTCCTCTAATTTTTACTTGATCATCTTTCCGATGTAAAAACTCTATATTTCCATCCTCTAGCAACTTAACGATATCACCTGTTTTATATATATTAACTATAGGATTAAAAGAGTTCGGAATAAAAGCTTCAATTGTTTTATTAGGCTTATTAAAATACCCTTTTGCTAATCCCACTGAATCTATATATAATTCACCAGGTACACCAATTGGACAAAGATTCATATTCTCATCCAAAATCATAACTTGATAATTAGCACATGGTTTACCAATGGGAATACTCGCAACATCCTCATTTAACTGACTAGGTATTTTATAGGTTGTCGTCACTACAGTACATTCTGTCGGTCCGTATACATT
Organism: Bacillus cereus group sp. BfR-BA-01356; assembly: GCF_022663635.1. Lineage (NCBI taxonomy): Bacteria > Bacillati > Bacillota > Bacilli > Caryophanales > Bacillaceae > Bacillus > Bacillus cereus group sp. BfR-BA-01356. The sequence goes on from NZ_JAKUFX010000106.1 coordinate 2,420, forward strand.
ATGAATTTCAACATTTGTACCTATTCTTTCTCTCCACAATTTAATAACCTCTACAGGCAACATTTCACCGCCAATCGCAATTCTTTTTAGGGAAGCTAGCTTATATATATCTTCTTCTGCTAAATAAGTTGCTACTTGTCGAACAAAAATTGTTGCTAATGCCAAGATTGAAGTTGCTTTCACTTTATAGATTGCATTTGCAAATGCTTCTACAGACAATCGCTCTTCCTCTAATAGTACATATAAGTTTCCTCCACAGAATAAAGAAGCAAATGACTCCCATACAGAAGCATCGAAACTAAAGGAAGGAAATTGGGCAAATACATCCTCTTCTGTCAATTCATATTGCTTTTTCATCCAAGTATACAGATTAACAACGCCTCTATGTGCTAACATCGTTCCCTTTGGATTCCCTGTTGAACCAGATGTATAAATCATATAAGCTATATCATCACAATGAATAGACAACTTTACATCTGTATCTTCATAAGTTTCACTATCATACATTGAAACTGTTTGAACCCCATCACATGTTATAGGCGTCTCTTTCATCAATATAACTTTCGCTTGGCTATCTTGAATAATGTACTGTATTCTACTTTCCGGATAATCTGGATCAATCGGAACATACGCTGCACCAGCTTTTAATATAGCTACCATACTTACTACTGTGTCTATGCTACGTTTCATAAATATTCCAACATAGTCTCCTAATTGGACGCCGTTTTTAATTAACATATGAGCTATTTGATTACTTTTTTTATTTAGCTCCTCATAAGTTAAAGTACCTTCCCTTGAAGATAAAGCTATACGATTTGGAAATTGAGTAACAGTATTATAGAACATATCGACGATACTTTTCTCAGGATATACTGCTGTCGTATCATTCACTTGACTATAAAGTGCCATCTCGGCCTCTGTAATAATATTAAAATCATTTATATGATTATTCTTATTTTGTGATTTATTAATTAAAACACCTTGTATTTGTTGTGCATAACGAGTAATCGTTGTCTCTTTCCAATTAACACTATTAAATATTATTTCTACACTTTGCATATTTTTACTAAATACAAATTGTAATGTATTCGTGTCTTGTAGCTCATAATATGTTTCACCAATAATAATAGGTGACATTTCATATAACGTATTACCGTTTTGAAACTCTTCTATTTCTTCCTCATTCATTTCTTTAATTTGCTCCAGTTGCTCTTCAATTTGTAAATTTAAACTTTCATAGGAGAGAAAATTAGAAACTTCAATAGTAATTGGAAATAAACTTCCTCTTACATGATAAAGCACGACAATATGTTTTTCTTTAGAAATATGATATAACCACGTTGCAGTCGCTCCTATTAAATCTACAATGTGAGTCAAATTTGAAAACAGTTCCGTTTTCCTTTTTATCCTAAGTTCTGTTCCTTGCACATCTTTAGGTATTTTAATACTTCCTTCTACTTTTCCTAAAAATTCTTTTACCATCTCATTATAAGAAATTGCTAATTTCATATTTATGTAAATTCCTCTCTTAAATATAATAAAGGTGTGAAAATTCACACCTTTTTCATCCCTTATTAAAGGGCAGATTCGTTCAATTCATAATCAGTAGCGGAGATACCCCCTTGATTAGAATTGAACATTCTCCTTATTCGCTTTTAAACTCACCAATAAGCTCTTGTAATTCCTGAGAAAGCCAACTTAAAGAAGTCGCTAATTCTGCAATATCTTGTACTGATATTTCTTGCTCTTTCATGCTTTCTTCAACATTACTACTGCTGTTGGCATAAGTATTTGCAATATGTGATAATTCATTTACGACTTGAACGATATTCTGGCTATTTTGTAAAATATCACTCGAATTACCAGAAACAGCTTTTACTTGATCTGTAACAGATTGCGCTGATTTTGAGATTTTTTCAAAGAAATCACCGCTACTTTGAACAAGCGAAATTCCAGTTTCTACTTCTCTTGAACCTTTTTGCATGGAAACTACAGCATCTTCTGTCTCAGCTTGTGTTTCACCAATTAATTTCGCTATATCTTTAGCAGACGCTTCCGTTTGTTCTGCTAATTTTCGTACTTCATCAGCAACAACTGCAAACCCTCTTCCAGCTGCTCCAGCACGTGAAGCCTCAATAGAAGCATTTAAAGCTAATAAATTTGTTTGATTTGAAATACCTGTAATTACAGTTACGATATCACTAATTTCTTTTGACCTTGTTTCTAACGAATAAATGATGGAAGATAAATCTTGTACTGCATTTTGGATTAAACTCATTTGATTAATAATTTGTCCAATCACTTCATTACCTTCAATTGAATGTTGTTCCATACCTTCAGAAGCAACCGCAACTTGTTTTGCAGCCCCAGTTATTTCTTCTACCTTATCTTCCATTCCATGTACAATTCCTAAACATTGTTGTACTGAAGTTTTTTGAGACTGTGCCCCTACTCTTAAACCTTCAATAGAACTTGCAATCTCTTGAACTGCCATGCTATTTTCCTCTGTACTCGCCGACAATTCTTGTGAAGAAGAAGAAACTTGCTCAGCAGTTTGCCTTACTTTATCTATAATCCCTTTAAACTTTTCAATCGTGTTATTGAAATAAACATTAATAATTCCAATATCATCTGGTCTTTCTTTTAATTTAATACTCAAGTCACCTTCACCAATTTTACGTAACCCTTCTCGTAAATCTTTTAATGGAGCTAGCGAGTGACGCACGATAAAGAATTGAGTAATAGTCGCAATTGCTAATGAAATAATGATAAAGAGTAAACCCTGTATCATAAACTTCTCTTTTGTAATAGGAACAATGGAAGCATCTAAGTCAGCGGCAACAATTGCAATAATATTGTTTTCTCCATCTGTAATTGGTTCTAATATTGTCACCCACGAACCTATTTCATCTTCATATACTTCTGTCATTTGAGCCTTTTTCGTATCAATCACTTTATCGTATGCCTTCATCCAATGAGCGGGTTGTTCATAATAATCTCCCGGCTTTATAGGAAACGCATTTGTTAACTCTGTAGTCAAACCAACGAGTTGTAATTCTCGCTTTTCATTCGGCTTTGCTCCTGTAACATACGTTTGTCCAACGCTTTTCAATTCTTTTGATACTTCATCTAATTTCTCTGTTAACTTTTCTTTTTTCACTTTTTCGGCTGTAGGATCTTTCGCCATGTCTCTAACTAATTCTACATCCAGTTTTTTCAATACTATTTCTCCTGTTTCAATAGACTGCCTTTCAAATAAAGACATCATACTATTTTGAAACATATTGAAACTTAATGCACCCATACTTCCAACAAGTGTCAAAATAACTAATACGGTTAATAAGACGTTCTTTTGAAGGAACGATAACTTATGCCAATATTTTTTCATTAATATCCACCTTCCTTAATCAACACAAACAAAAAAACAAAATATATGGATATTTTGTTTGAAAATGTTTCTCAATATGTTCGAGAATAAAAAAAAGCCAATGTAAAAGCATTGGCCAAGACCAACCCTATCCGTCCGGTAACTGGCTAGCGTAGCCTTTCGACCTTAGCTCCTGTAGTTTTGCGTCCTCATGTTTCCATCAGTTTGCCTTTCTCGCTGAACGAGTTGAACGATATGGGAGTTCTATGAGAATTAATTTATTCTCTTTCAAAGATTACAACATATAAATCAAAATGTCTACTTATTTAGAGATATAAATACAAATTTTTAACGCATTGCTTTTTCAAAATAATTTCAAAAAGTACGTGAATGTTACTTTTTTTGTGTTATATAATAAAAAATGTATAAATAACAAGGATTTATTCGGGTATTTATTTAATTTCCATTCAAATTAAACTATTCGAATATATCTTAACTAATGAATTTCGGAGGTAGTTTATCATGTTTTGGGTACAATTTCTTACCTTGTTACTCTGTATTTTTATTGGTGCACGCCTAGGCGGAGTTGGTTTAGGAGTAATGGGTGGAGTTGGTATGGCAATACTCGTTTTTGTCTTCCACCTACAACCAACCGCGCCTCCTATCGATGTAATGCTTATGATTTTGGCAGTAATTACAGCTGCTGGTGCTTTGCAAGCTGCTGGAGGAATGGACTATCTTGTTCATCTAGCTGAAAAGACATTACGAAAAAATCCAAAGCGTATTACTTTTTTTGCTCCAATTGTTACTTATTTATTCACACTATGTGCAGGTACTGGTCACGTTGCCTATTCTGTACTTCCTGTTATTGCAGAAGTCTCTCGTGAATCAGGGATTAGACCGGAACGCCCAATGTCGATTGCCGTAATCGCTTCTCAACAAGCAATTACAGCTAGTCCAATTTCAGCTGCCACAGTTGCTCTTTTAGCAATGTTAGCTGACTATAAAATCACCTTATTAGATATTTTAAAAGTAAGTATACCTTCTACTTTCATCGCTTGTATGATAGCTGCATTCGTTGCTAGTAAGATGGGAAAAGAATTAAATGAAGACCCTGAATACTTAAAACGATTAAAAGAAGGAATGATTCCTAAGCTTGAAGAGAAAAAAGAATTTGTAGGTGTAAAGGGCGCAAAATTATCAGTTATCCTTTTCCTAGTAGGAACCTTCCTTGTTGTACTTCTTGGTTCATTTGAAGCACTTCGTCCAGGATGGATAGTTGATGGGAAGTTAGCTCGTCTTTCCATGCCGAACACAATTGAGATGGTTATGTTAACTATCGCGGCTCTTATTATTATTTTCTGTAAACCCAATGTAGAAAGCATTGTGTCTGGTAACGTCTTTAAAGCAGGGGCAACAGCAGTTGTTGCTATTTTCGGTATCGCTTGGATGGGAGATACTTTCTTTAATGGAAACTTAAATATGATTCAAGGATCCATTCAGCATTTAGTAACAAGTGCACCTTGGCTATTTGCCATCGCACTATTCATTCTATCTATTTTACTGTACAGCCAAGCAGCAACTGTTCGTGCCTTAATGCCACTTGGACTATCTCTTGGCATTCCACCAGCGCTACTGATTGCGATGTTCCCTGCAGTAAATGGATATTTCTTCATTCCAAACTATGGAACAATCGTTGCTGCCATTAACTTTGATCGTACTGGTACAACAGGTATCGGTAAATACGTATTAAATCATAGTTTTATGATTCCTGGCCTAATTGCAACATTTACTTCTATCGGAATTGGAATGCTCTTAATTTCAATTATGTTTTAAAGAAAAAGCACAAACCTTTATTTAAAAAGGTTTGTGCTTTTTTAATCAAATGTTTGTTTAAATTTTGGGGCAGTCTATTTCTCCATGTAGCACTTAAAATACTACACGTCCTTCCCTACAAACTTCTCTTTACTTCTTCAGCTAATTTTCTCGTACTTTCATACGCAGATTCAGCTAAACTAATTGCTGAAATAACTGAAACACCGTCCGCACCCGCTTCTATAACTGCCGCTGTATTTTCAATTGTAATCCCACCAATACCAACGATTGGCACTGTAATTCCTTGTTCTCTAAAATAGGCTAATCCTTTCGTTCCTTGAACCGCTTTCGTATCTTTTTTCGTACTCGTTGGGAAAATAGGTCCAACGCCTAAATAATCTGCTCCATTTTCGATTGCAAAGCGTGCTTCTTCAATTGTATGAGCAGATACGCCGATAATTTTATCTCCCATTTTTTCACGAACAGATGTAATTCCTTCATCATCTTGTCCTACATGAACACCATCTGCATCTAATTCAATGGCTAATTCTACATCATCATTTACAATGAAAGGAACACTATATTCCTTACAAAGCATCTGCAATTCTTTTGCAAAGCGCACTCTATCTTCTCCGATTAAAGAACCTTCCCCCTTCTCGCGAAACTGAAAAATTGTCACTCCACCATCTAACGCTTCTTTCAATACAGCTAAAGGATCCCTCGTGCAGTTATTACTTCCCATAATAAAATACACTTGCAATAGCTTAGACATTTTATCTATTTCAATGCGTGCCATTTCTTTCACTCCCTCTTACTCTAACTCCTCAATCTTTCCATATTTCTCAATATCACTAGAAGTAGTATTCGCTAACTGATTTAAAAATTCAATTTGGAAACTACCAGGTCCTTTTTCTACCGTTTTAACCGCTGCTAGTTCCGCTGCTACTCCATAAAATGTTAATGCGGCTACTGCTGCTTTTACATAATCTTTTTCCACTGCTACAAATGCTCCTATTACAGAAGTTAGTAAACAACCAGTTCCCGTAACTTTCGTTAAAATAGAGTGACCATTTCGAATAACAATCGTTCTCTCTCCATCTGTAACAACATCTTCTTCTCCAGTAATTACTGCAACTGTATTTAGTTCATCTGCTGCCTGCTTTGCAATACTTACGACATTGCCATTTCCAGCACCAGCGTCTACCCCTTTAATTTCCCATCTCTCATTAATAACATTTGCTATTTCAGCTGCATTTCCGCGGATAATTGCTAACTCAATTTCAGCCGGAATATGTCTCGCAACTTCTGTTCGATACGAAGTTGCTCCTGCACCAACTGGATCAAATAGTACTGGCACATTGTTCGCATTTGCTGATTTACCCGCGAGTAACATCGCTTCTACTTCTTCAGGACGAAGTGTCCCCATATTTAATACTAACGCTCCAGCAATGCTAGCCATTTCTGCTACTTCTTCTTTCGCATACGCCATTACAGGCGATGCCCCAAGTGCCAACAAACCGTTAGCAGTAAAATTTGTTACAACAACATTTGTAATATTATGAACAAGCGGATTAGATTCTCTCACCAAATCCACTACTTTACTAATTTCTTTCATATTCATCCTTTTCATCTCCTAACTATAATGATGGGAGATACACAAAAAGACACTTTGCGCGTACGCAAAGTGCCTGAATATGTGCTTTTACACTCTCCCTACGCTGGCATTATCCAACAGGTTCAAATGGTCAATGACGGACTAGTAGCCATACTCTCAGTTTGTATCCACAAACTCCCATGTGTTTCTTATTCATCTACTTCAAAGTCTACTCTTATTCTAGTAAAATAACAAGTTCTTTACTTTTCTATTTGATATAGAGGCAACTGATAAAGTGAAACTTTAATCAGTTGGGATTTTGTTAACTCCATTAAAAACAGCTGAAATATGGAGCGAAACTGAATCTCAAGAAGATGTATGCTATATTTAACTTATGGAAATTTGAAAGGATGTTTTTAATATGTCAAAAAGCGTTGTAATCGCTGAAAAACCTTCCGTTGCACGAGATATTGCTCGTGTACTGAAGTGTGATAAAAAAGGAAACGGCTATCTTGAGGGTAGTAAATATATTGTAACTTGGGCTTTAGGCCATCTCGTTACATTAGCAGACCCAGAAAGCTATGATGTGAAATATAAAAAGTGGAATTTAGAAGATTTACCGATGCTACCGGAGCGTTTGAAATTAACGGTTATTAAACAAACTGGGAAACAATTCAATGCTGTGAAAAGCCAGCTACTTAGAAAGGATGTAAATGAAATTATTGTAGCGACAGATGCTGGACGTGAAGGAGAATTGGTCGCTCGCTGGATTATTGATAAGGTTCGCATTAATAAACCGATCAAACGTCTATGGATTTCATCTGTAACCGATAAAGCAATTAAAGATGGTTTTGCAAATTTAAAACCAGGTAAAGCCTATGACAATTTATACGCTTCAGCAGTTGCACGTTCAGAAGCTGACTGGTATATCGGTCTTAATGCAACTCGTGCTTTAACGACTCGCTTTAATGCCCAGTTAAATTGCGGCCGTGTACAAACCCCTACTGTTGCTATGATTGCTAGTCGTGAGGATGAAATAAAGAACTTCAAAGCACAAACTTACTACGGCATCGAAGCTCAAACAATGGAGAAGCTCAAACTTACTTGGCAAGATGCAAATGGCAATAGCCGTAGTTTTAATAAAGAAAAAATCGATGGTATTGTAAAACGTTTAGATAAACAAAATGCTACTGTTGTGGAAATTGATAAGAAACAGAAGAAGTCATTCTCTCCTGGTCTTTACGATTTAACTGAATTGCAACGTGATGCGAATAAAAAGTTCGGTTACTCTGCTAAAGAAACATTAAATATTATGCAAAAATTGTATGAACAGCATAAAGTACTAACGTACCCTCGTACAGATTCACGCTACATTTCATCTGATATCGTTGGAACACTTCCAGAACGTCTAAAAGCATGTGGTGTTGGAGAATACCGTCCCTTCGCACATAAAGTATTACAAAAGCCTATCAAACCTAACAAATCATTTGTTGATGATAGTAAAGTAAGCGATCATCATGCGATTATTCCAACAGAAGGATACGTTAACTTCTCAGCATTCACAGATAAAGAACGCAAAATTTATGATTTAGTTGTAAAACGTTTCTTAGCTGTGTTATTCCCGGCATTCGAATATGAGCAACTAACGTTACGCACAAAGGTTGGCAATGAAACGTTCATTGCGCGCGGAAAAACAATTCTACATGCCGGTTGGAAAGAAGTATATGAAAATCGCTTTGAAGATGATGATGTAACTGATGACGTAAAAGAGCAACTTCTACCTCACATTGAGAAAGGCGATACATTAGCTGTAAAGTTAATTATGCAAACATCAGGTCAAACAAAAGCACCTGCACGATTTAACGAAGCGACTTTACTTTCAGCAATGGAGAATCCTACAAAATATATGGATACGCAAAATAAACAACTTGCTGATACGTTAAAATCGACTGGTGGATTAGGTACTGTAGCGACACGTGCAGACATTATCGACAAGCTATTCAATTCATTCTTAATTGAAAAACGCGGTAAAGATATTCACATTACTTCAAAAGGTCGCCAGTTACTTGATTTAGTACCAGAAGAATTAAAATCTCCTACACTAACTGGTGAATGGGAACAAAAACTTGAGGCTATCGCAAAAGGTAAATTGAAAAAAGAAGTATTCATTTCTGAAATGAAGAACTATACGAAAGAAATCGTTTCTGAAATTAAATCAAGCGATAAAAAATATAAACATGACAACATTTCAACGAAGTCTTGTCCAGATTGCGGTAAACCAATGCTAGAAGTAAACGGCAAAAAGGGAAAAATGCTCGTATGCCAAGATCGTGAATGTGGTCATCGTAAAAATGTATCTCGTACAACAAACGCTCGCTGTCCGCAATGTAAGAAGAAACTAGAATTACGTGGTGAGGGTGCAGGACAAATCTTTGCATGTAAATGTGGCTATCGCGAGAAATTATCAACATTCCAAGAAAGACGTAAAAAAGAATCTGGAAACAAAGCTGATAAGCGCGACGTTCAAAAATATATGAAACAACAGAACAAAGAAGAAGAACCATTAAACAACCCATTTGCGGAAGCATTAAAAAAATTAAAATTTGATTAAACAAAAAGGTTCCTACCTCTATCGGTAGGAACCTTTTATTTTAGTGAATGATTTTACTTCCTTTTGCATTCTCAACAAATTTTTCACTTGATTTGTTAATTGGTGTTTTCAGTAATAACGCAGCAACAATCATAACTACTACGAAAGCACTTAACACAAGTAAATCTCGCGTTACGATATCCCAAAGCATTCCGCCAACTGTTTCACGAATTGCGCTAATTGCGTATGTGAATGGTAAGAACGGATAAATCGCTTGGAAGAACGCTGGTGTCATTTGGATTGGGAATGTTCCGCCCGATCCTGCTACTTGTAGTACAAGTAAAATGATCGCCATCGATTTCCCAACGTTTCCGAAAATAGAAACGAGTGAGTATACGATACAAACGAAGACTCCACCAATAAATAAACTAAATAACACAAACCAGAACTTATCGACTACGTACGTACCGAGTAAGAATATATCTCCCATCGATACGATAAACGCTTGTGAAAGACCTATCGTTAAGAATGTTAATAAACGTCCGAAGTAAATTTCATGGCTCTTATAATTCGCGCCCTCTTCGTGTACTTCTACCGTTAATAATGAAACCATTAATAATGCGCCTACCCATAATGCAAGCACTGTATAGAATGGTGACATCGCTGAACCGTAGTTCGGCATCGCAAATAATTTATTTTCTTTTAAATTTACTGGATTCGCAAAGTAATCACTTTGCTTTTCAACATCATTTTTCAATAAGCGTATAATGTCTTTTAAATCCTCTTCAGATTCAAAATCACGAATTTTATCTGCTAATTCTTTAATCTTTTTCTCAGTAGCTGGCATTTCAGCTTTAATGTCTGCTAATTTCTTTTTACCATCTACTAAACCTTTTGATGAATCTTCTAGTAATTTTTTAACATCTGGAAGCTTTTTGTCTGCCTCTTTTAAAATTTGAGATGTGTTTTTAGACATCTCTTTTGTGCGAGCAATTGCTGCATTGAAATTTGGAGTGATTTCTGAGTCATATTTAGCTAAAATGTCACCAATTTGGCCCGAAACACTTTTAGACACTTGATTAATACTTTCAATAACATCTGCTGCTGGTTTTTGACCTTTATTAATAGCGTCAATTCCTTTATCAGTTAAATCGATTCCTTTTTGGAAACCATCTTTTACTTTATTTAACTTAGCGATTGTGCCATTAAGATTTTTATCACTATTCACATCAGCTAACACTTTATTTGTACTTTCCAGAACTGGAATCATGTCATTAACTAAATTCCATCCTGCTTTGAACTGTCCATTCACATCATTTAAGGCTACTTTTGTAGAATCTAATCCATTAACACCTTTGTTACTTAAGTCTTCTCTTGCTTTTTCAAGCTCCGTTTTTAATCTACTGTAATCATTTACAGCTTTATCATATTTCTCTCTACCATTGTTTAATATCTCATTAGCCTTATTTATATCTTGATTTAAATTGCCTCTAAGCTGCTGTGCATTTTCTTGCGCATTTTCAGCCTTACTTTTCAGTTGCTCAGCTGTACTTACTGCTTTTTCAAAATCAGCTACAAACGTTGCATTATAATCCTTTTCAGCTTGATTTACTAAATTATTTACTGCATCTAATTTTTGATTTACAGCATCTCGCACATCTTGTTTAACTTCTTGTCCGGAACTAATTAAATCTCCTACATGCTTAACCCTATTGTTAGCATCCACCATAGAATTTTTAAGCACCGTTAAACTTTCCACTCTGTTTCCAAAGAACTGTTTACCGAATTCCGTGGAAGCTGATTCCTTGAAAGCTGTAAAGAAATCAATCAAATATGAAACACTATCGATACGCTCTTGGAGGAGCTTTGAAGCATCCTGCACATTTTTCTGTGCTACAGCTGGATCCACGCCTTTATTTTGAAGGCCATCCATAACACTCTTTACATATGCCGTTCCAACACGAGTAGAATTGAAAACAGTGTTTACAGTTTGATCAATATTTTTAGCAATATTTTTATACCCTTCACCATTCACTTGTGGTAATGCTGGAATCTCTGGTATTTGTGGAATAGTTATATTAGGTAAGACTGGTAATTTAGCTGGATCTGGCAATGTCAGATTAAAGTCAAATGCCGGATTTTTTAAGTAATCCGTAATTTTCGCTGCAGCATCCAATCCCTGCTGCATTACTGTTAAATTATTTTTAATAGTTCCCGGAGCGCGATTCAATGTTTCATCATTTCTAGCAAAGAATTTATCTAAATTCCCTAACGCTTCTTGCCCATCATTCATAACACTCTCTACAACAGGCAACTCTTTTTGCGCTACTTTTACAACATCTTCTGCTCGAGTCGCATCATCTAACGCCTTATCCATAAGTGTATTCATTTCTGGGAACTGCGCTTCTAACTTAAATACAAGATCTTTTACTTTTTCGATACTTGGTAAGTTTGTTTCTAAATCGATTCCAAGATCATTGAAAATTTTAAAAATCTCACCGTTTGCTGTTTTTACAAAGTTTTTACTAATTTCTTCTGTAATACCTGATGCACCTTTTGCTGTAATCTTCGGTGCAATCGCGTTTACTTTTTCATTCACATAGTAATCCAGTTCTGGTTTTTTAGGATTTTCATCCAGAACAGTTGCAATTTTTTCAGAGAAATCTTTTGGAATCGTAATACTTGCATAATAATCTCCACGCTCAACTCCGTAAATTGCTTGTTTTTCATCTACAAATTTCCAGCCAAGATTTTTGTTTTTCTTAAGGGAGTCTACAATCTCTTTCCCGATATTAATATCTTTCCCTCTTAAATTAGAACCTGCATCTTGGTTAGAAACTGCAATGGGAACCTCTTTTGTATTTCCATACGGATCCCAAGAAGCTTTAATGTTAAACCATGCATATAACGATGGTAAAATCATTAATCCTAAAACAATAACAATTGCAGCCCAATGTTTGGCTACATTCCGTAAATCTGTCTTATAAATACGCCAAATCTGTTTCATAGAAGTTATCACCTAATTATATATTTTTCCTTCTTTAGAAAATGATACATACATTTTGCAATTATATCACTTTCTACATCGTGTATTAACCAAAAACGTACTATTTTTTCCCATTAACTTTCACTTACTTCATTATATAACGAAGTGAGTCAAAGTATGAATACAAAATGACCAAATCGGTTTTACATTCAATAATAACAAATATATATGAAATGTCATAAAAAATACAAGTATTTTCTCTTGGAAATACTTGTATTCCTAAAAAAAATCCTCACAGCTTTTATTCTCTGTGAGGATTTCTTCTATTATATATCTAATTGAACCTCTACACCGAAATGATCTGAAATTACATTTCTGTTTGTACCATTAAAAATAACTTTTGAAGAATGAACTTTTTTACTTTGGTTACACAATATTAGATCGATTCGCAAATTATGTTTATTTTCATCCCAACCAGCAATCTCGCCTTGGACAGTCGTTCCTTCATCCTTCTCTATTGCTAATTCATATGTGTCATACAACCCTTTTTGCATCATATACTCATAACCTTCGCCTTTCAATCGAGCATTGTTATTAAAATCCCCCATTAAGAAGGCGAGCTTATTGCTATCTACACGCTCCATCAAACGATCGACTTGACCTTTGAATGACTCTTCTTCATCATTCCACCAACCGAGATGACAAGAGTAAAACGTTATATCCTTACCATTATAAGCAATTGTTGCACTTACAATTTTACGCGTTTTCCAATACGTTGTATCCTCGTTTTCTGAAATGAAGAACGTATCTTCTTTTATAATATTATGCTTCGTTATAATCGCTAATCCTTCTTCATACACGTCATAACCAATATGAGAGAAATCCCAAGTAATATTGTAATCTTTTACATGTAGCGCTTTTAACTCTTCTAATAGTAAAAGTCCAAAATTATCTTCTTTCTTGTTACCGCATACATTTTCAGCTTGTATGGACTGACTTACTTCTTGCAATGCGATGACATCGTACTCTTCTTCTTGAATTACTTTAGCAAGGTATTGTATCTTTTCTATTTGATTCTCTTCTTGCCAAGAATGACAGTTTAAAGTTAGCAATTTCATATTATTACGCACCTAACATATCTTGAATGTCTGACTTTAATACGTCAGCTTTCGGACCATATACCGCTTGTACACCTTTATCTTTTACAATAAGCCCTAAAGCACCATTTTGTTTCCACTGTGCTTCTGGTGCAACAACATCTAAATCTTTTACTGTTACACGTAAGCTTGTCATACAAGCATCTACGTCAGCAATATTTTCTTTTCCACCTAATAAATCGATAACTTTTGTTGCTAATGAACCGTCTTGTACATTTCCTGTTCCTTCTGATGCCTCATCTTCATTATCAATATAGTTACCTGCACGCCCTGGTGTTGGTAAATTGAATTTTTTAATTAAGAAATTAAATAGTGTAAAGTTAAGACCGAAGAACACTAATGAAACAATAACAAAGTTGATTAAGTCTCTTGTTAAACCTGCGTTAACCATCATTGGCGTACGAGTAATTAACTCAATAAATCCAAATGCATGAACACGTAAGTTAATTAAATCAGCTAGCGCGAATGCAAGTCCTGTTGTAATAGCATATACAACATATAATACTGGAGCAATAAACATGAACATGAATTCAATTGGTTCTGTTACACCTGTTAAGAATACTGCTAATGCTGCTGATAAAAACATTGGTTTATATTTTGCACGCTTTTCTTTATCAACGTTACGGAACATCGCAAATGCAATCCCCATTAACGCTGCTGTTGAGCCGATAACTTGTCCAGCTTTGAAACGAGCTGGTACAACGTTATTTAATAAATCGTTATATGCCTTCGTATCTCCATTTGCTAATAAATTATTTAAATCTGTAATCCATGCAAGCCATAATGGATCTTGTCCTGCTACAACTTGTCCAACTTTTGAACCAGTTAGCATCGTATATGTTCCGCCTAGCTCTGTATAGTTCATCGGAATCGTTAACATATGGTGTAAACCAAATGGTAATAATAAACGCTCTAACGTTCCATATACAAACGGTGCAACAACTGGTGCACTATCTTTTGAAGCTGCAATCCAGCGACCAAATTCATTTAACCCACTTTGGATGAATGGCCATAGAAGTGATAATACAATCGCAGTAACTGTAGACCAAAGAATTACAACGAATGGTACAAATCGTTTTCCATTAAAGAATGCTAATGCCTGTGGCAGTTTATTATAGTTATAATATTTGTTATATAAAGTAGCTCCTAAGAAACCTGTGATGATCCCTACGAACACTCCCATGTTTAATGCAGGTGCACCAAGTACAGAAGTAAAGTAATCTTTTACAATTAAATCTCCCGCTATTACTGAAGAAACTTTCGCTTTTGAATCCGCTAACATTTCAGCGTTTACCCCAAATATAGCTCCTGTAATTCGGTTTGTTAAGACGAATGCTAATAGCGCTGCAAATGCACCACCCGCGCGATCTTTCGCCCAAGATCCCCCAATTGCTACTGCGAATAAGATGTGTAGATTTGTAATGATTGCCCAACCGATGTCTTCCATTACGCGAGCGATTGTATGAACTGCGTTAACATCCCCAGCAGACATACCAATTAACTTACCGATGGAAATCATTAAACCAGCTGCTGGCATTACGGCTACAACAACTAATAACGCTTTCCCGAACTTTTGCCAAAAATCAAAAGACGTAATTTTCATCTGTTCTTCCTCCCCTTTATTTATAAAAACATAATGATTTAAATTATAATTTCTGTTCCCTTTATGAAAACGATTCCTTATGTTACTTTATTTTTATCTTTACGCAACCGTTTTCATAAATCTATTTTAATAAAAGCGTTTTCACTTTGCAATAGAAATTTATTTTTTTTCATAAAAAAAGATGCTCAAGGAGCATCCTTTTTTATTATGAAATGCGATAAACCCTTGTTTCATAAGGCTTTAAAGCAATTGTTGTTACTTCTTCATGTTCCGCAACTTCATAGTTATTTAAAAGCAAACGTTTGCGTTCTAGTGCAAATGAACCCTCATTATACACAGCTTCCTCTTTTGAGATATTACTAATTACAATGACTTTTTCATCCTGTAACGTACGTGTATATGCATAAATTTGTGGATCGTCTTCTAAAAGTAAATCATACGTACCATAGTTCAGTACATCGTGCTCTTTTTTCAGGGCAATCATTTTCTTATAGAAATTGAAAATAGACTTTTCTTCATTTTTTTGCTTTTCAACATTAATTTCTTTGTAATTTGGATTCATGCTAAACCAAGGTGTACTTGTCGTGAAACCAGCATTCATCTCATCATTCCACTGCATAGGTGTACGTGAATTATCGCGGCAAGAAGCCCATATAATCTCCATCATATCTTGATGTGGTACGCCCTCTGCAATTTTCTCGCGATATAAATTTTTAATTGCTACATCATCGTAATCTTCAATATTTGGTAACTGAACATTTGTCATACCAATTTCTTGGCCTTGATAAATAAAAGGTGTACCGTGCATAAAGAAATACATCGCCCCTAGAGCTGTTGCACTTTCACGCCAATATTGTTTATCATCTCCCCATGTTGAAACGATACGTGGTTTATCGTGATTCTCAATATATAAAGCGTTCCATCCTTTATTTTCTAATCCTTTTTGCCATTTCGTTAATACTTTTTTCAATCCTACAACATCAAGGTCTTTCTTCTTCTCTGCATCCCATAAACTTAAATGTTCAAATTGGAATACCATATTGAACTTACCTTGCTCTTCTCCAACCCAAAGCTCAGCATCTTCAATCTTAACACCATTTGCTTCACCAACAGTCATAATATCGTACTTAGAGAATGTATTTTCTTTTAGCTCTTCTAATAAAGGTTGAATACCTTTCACATTCATATGTTTATCAAAAGATGGCACATATTTTAACCCTTTTGGATTTGGCATATCCTTGAGTCCTTCTTCTTTTTTAATATGACTGATCGCATCAACGCGGAAACCATCAATACCTTTATCAAGCCACCAATTAACCGTATCGTATAGTACTTCGCGAACTTCTTTATTCTCCCAGTTTAAATCTGGTTGTTTACGTGAGAATAAATGTAAATAATATTGTTCTGTTTCTTCATCATATTCCCATGCCGAACCATTAAAAATACTTTCCCAGTTGTTTGGCTCCGCACCATCTTTACCATCATGCCAAATATACCAATCACGCTTCGGATTATCTTTAGATGAACGTGATTCAATAAACCATGGATGTTCATCACTCGTATGATTAATAACTAAATCAATAATAAGCTTCATATCACGCTTATGAACTTCATCTAGTAAAGCATCAAAGTCTGCCATTGTACCAAACTCATCCATAATATCTTGATAATCACTAATATCATAACCATTATCATCATTAGGCGACTTATACATTGGACAAATCCAAATTACATCTATACCTAAATCTTTTAAATAATCCAGTTTTGCAATAATACCTTGTAAATCTCCAATACCATCACCATTTGAATCCATAAAGCTTCGTGGATAAATTTGATAAGCAACCGCTTCTTTCCACCATGTCTTATTCATAGTCATTCTCTCCTTTTGCATCCCATCGGAAATTTTATGCAAACGTTTTCGTAACACTATCATAACAAAATATGAACAGTTTGCAACTGTTTTCATTGAACTCTATGTAGATTCTTTATTCTTATGCTTTATTTATTTCTCACAAAGGTAAATCTCATTCTTCACCTCTCCTTGTCCACGCGTATTACAGACATTTTTCATATATTAATAAAAAACTCTGATTATTTTAGAAAGGAGTAATAAATTGAAGCAAACAAAATTAACAGGTCGTATCGTTGTTCCCACAGATCCTGACTACGACGTAGCCCGAATGAATTTAAATTTAAGTATTCCAAAACTCCCTTGTATTATTGTTTTTTGTCAAAATAACAAGGATGTCTGTAACGCCTTAAAATGGGCACGTGAACGTCATATACCATTTCGGTTAAGAAGTGGACGTCATAGCTATGAAAATTTTTCTCTTTTAAATAGAGGACTTATTATTGATGTGAGTGAAATGCATCGCATTACTGTTAATACAGAGAAATTAACAGCAACAATTGAGGCTGGTGCAAATCTTGGCACTGTTTATAAAGAACTTTGGAATTACGGTGTTACAATTCCTGCTGGTACAAGTGCAAGCGTTGGAATTGTTGGATTAGCACTTGGTGGTGGTATTGGTATGCTTTCGCGCTTATATGGATTAACATGTGATCAATTAATGGAAGTGGAAATGGTACAAGCATGTGGAAAATTTGGTGCAAAACTCATTCGTGCAAATGAACAAGAGAACTCTAACCTTTTTTGGGCATGCCGTGGTGGCGGTGGTGGAAACTTCGGAATTGTCACTTCCTTAACTTTTCGAGTCCACCCGATAAAAAATGTATCAATTTTCTCAATTACATGGGAATGGGAAGACTTTATTGCTGCATTTCAAGCGTGGCAAAACTGGGCACCTTATATAGATGAACGTCTCACTTCATCGATCGAATTATTCGCCAAGCAACGAAATAAAATTGAAGCACAAGGTGAGTTTGTCGGTTCTCCCTCTGAACTCCATTCCCTATTATCCCCTCTTCTTGAAACTGGTAGCCCCTCTCTCTTTATAGAAGAAGTTCCTTATATAAAGGCTGTTGAATTTTTTAATGGCGGTAACATCCCTGAAAATTTCAAGCGCTCTGGTTCCTATGTCTATAAACCTATTCCCCTCGTATATTAATATTTAAGCCCTATCTCAGGCTTAGTTTTACTCTCTAATAAGAGTCCAGTAATAAAGAAAATACTTGGACGTCTCAAGATATTTCTAGATA
>NZ_JAKUFX010000107.1:0-20343 GCF_022663635.1 Bacillus cereus group sp. BfR-BA-01356
ATCGAGAGATTCATAAGAAAACGTCATCCTTTCTAGTCTAGCTTTTTTAGAAAGAATAACGTTTTTTTACACTTGGGGGTAGTGAAGATTTTTAAGTTGATGGGCATGTGACGGTACCCCTCATAAAGAAACTGTTGAAATAGCCTGTTTGTAAATGAATTGTTGCTTTCCGTGACTGGAAACTAGCACTGAAAATTTATCAACATCGATAATGATCCCTGGCACTCTTACTCCGTTTAATAAAAATATCGTTACTAATCTTTTTTCCTCTATTAATTTCTTATAAAAATTTTCTTGTGTATGCATTAATAGTTTCTTCCTCTCTTTAAATGTTCTAATCTTTTTAGAACCTTCTTATGGATGCAAAAAAACGGTATAATTATAATGTTTTCGGTATATTAAAATTTTAAGATTTTAATACTTTGTTATTCTCACACAGAGATCCCATATAAAAATAAAAGCCCTCACAATGAAGTGAAGACCTTTGTTTATTTATCATCCACCAGTATGGCCGTGAGCATATTGTACGATTTTATCCCCGCTAAGAGCTTGTTGTGTATCAGTTACATTGTTAGCGTTAAACATAAATGTGAATACGGCTGTTAATCCAATTAAGCTAAACATTACTTTTTTCATTTTAAAGCCTCCTTTTCAAAGTTTTGTTCTTCTGCTTGATGACTAAGATAAAAATAATCGCTTGCTTTTGAACGGTTATTTTCTTGATGGAATAAAACCGCTAACTTTTTAGTGTATTCTTGTACATATTCATGTAGGTCTTCTTTATTAAAATAAGAAATTCCTGTTTTAATTGTCTTCTCTAATTCGTCAGCAGCGACCTTTTGATTTAATTTTTCTAAAATTAAAAAGTGATGTTCGTATTCCTCATTCTTTAGCTCTTTACAAATCTCTAAGCCTTTCACTATAAGATTAGACGTTTCTTTGGACTCACCGATTTTCATATGCTCCCTAGCTTTAATAAAGATTGCTTTATAATCTTTAGGGAGTTCTTGTATTACTTCAGAGAGGTATCGTATTGCTAGTTCAGATAAATTTTGACCTGAATACATTAAACCTAAGTTATGGCGTACAAACGTGATATTCTTTTCTTCACCAGATTTTTTGAATGTATTAATAGCTGTAATGAAATGTTCTTCAGCTTCCTCAAATTGTTTTAAATGAGTACAAGCTAATCCGATTAAATTATCACATAACCCAATATTAGTTTCATATCCTGCATGCTTTTTAAAGATATCCTTTGCTTTGGTAGCTTCTTTAATTGCAGCAAGCGGTTTATAAATATGATAATGGAAAGTTGATAATTTAAAATGGAATTCAGCATGTTCAATTTCATCAGGAATGTGTTTTAAGAGTAATTCAGCTTGATTATAATGTTCTTTTGCACATGTAAAATCACCTGTTATATTTGAATGAATAGCTTTAAAGAAGTGGTAGTAGTATTGTAAAAACTGATCTGCAGGTACACCCAATGAATCTACTTTATCAAAACTATCTTTTCCAATACTTAAACTATCAAGCATATATTGATGACGAAAGTCTAAAAGAGCATAGTATAAAAGTAGGTTTTGATCTTCTTCAATGTTATGTATTTTTTGATCAATCTCAAGTTTTAAATTATGTGCCTTTCCTACATGTCTGGCACGTATCTCTATATACCAGTCATTTAACATTTTGGTAACTTGCTCGTTCCCCTTTACTGAAACAATCATTATATATTCCCCCATCCTATAGAAGTATGCTAATGTTATATATTACCATTGTAGCAAAATCCCCTTTGTATTTAACTATTTTATATTTATTTTTCAACAAAATTCGGAAAAAACAGTTAATTAAAGTATCCTACTGTCCAGAGATAATAAAGTTGTTTAATTTACAATAAATTCATTTAAAACATAATAAAGTTATTTAAAAAATGCTGGTCATATTCTTCAACAATTGAGCCATTTAATTGAATAAGACTACACAAAAAGTCGTTTTCCCTTACGTAAGGAAAGTGACTTTTTAGCTTGATTTCCCCCTTGTTATCAAGCTATTTATTTTAAGTTCCTTTGACTAATTTTGAAAATGTTGTTGACTATTCAGTTGAACTGTATTACGTTATTATTAAGTTGAACTATATAGTCGAACTGAATAAAGGGTGAGGATATGAAACATAAATTATTACCGTTGTCTGAAACCATGCATTATATTTTATTAGCTATGCGTGAGCCACTCCATGGCTATGCCGTAATGCAGAAGATAGAAAAGATGAGTAAAGGTACTGTCATTTTAGCAGCTGGTACATTATACGGTGCGATTGAAAACTTGAATAAGCATGGTTGGATTGAACCTGTTGGAGAGTTGGGTCGAAGAAAAGTTTATATGATAACTGCAGAAGGAAGCGCCATTTTGAAAATGGAACAAAACAGGTTATTACATATTTTATCTCTGTACGAAAGAAGTGAATCTAATGAAGAAATTTAAGATATTTTTTGATATTGGAAAAGAGGAGCAATGGCTGAACGAGCAATTACAAAAGGGCTATCGTTGTACAAATATTAGTGGACTAGGAATATACACTTTCGAAAAAACCGACAAGAGATATGTGATGCGACTGGATTATCAAGATTACTTGTCAAAGAAAAAGTTTAAAGATTACAGAGGGATATATGAAGATTTCGGTTGGAACTATATAAAGGGGCCCTGGCTTAGTGGAACTCGATATTGGCAAAAAGATGATGATGATCAAAATGAAATCTTCTCGGATCGCCAATCAAAGAGCAATTATTATAAAAGATTGATGGGTTATTCATCTGGTATTGGTATACTGTTATTGCCTTATTTTCATATGCTTTACAAGAATTCAGGTTTATATTTAACTGAAGGTCTTTGGAGTATGAAAGGTGCATTGTTTTGGAAAGCATTATTATTTGAAACTCCATTTGTCCTTTTGAGGTTGCTTCCAGCCCTTATGCTTGTTTTCATTGGTATCAGCTTCTATAAAACTTATCAAAAGTATTCAATGTTAAAAGAAAAATAAACGTTTTTTAAATTTTCCAGGATCGCGCGCTATTATTGAATAAACCTTTGATTTCCAAACGACTGTATTGTTATATTTTTGAGTACAGTGAAGTATCTGATGTCGAAAATTAAATATCTATATTTTAACCCCGTCCTAAATTTAGTACGGGGTTATGCTTGTTTTAGGTATTAAAGTTAAATAACTTTATTGTCTTTATACACCTACTTATATTTGAATCATAACTCTCGCTTTAATAATTCACGCAAACGTGATACAGTTGAAGTAATTCGAATTATATCACGTTTGCGTGAAAGGAGAATGAATTAATATGAAAGCAGAACGGATTTTTGAAGGTACTAGTGCAGATGGTATATGGAATAAGGCTATATTCAAAGTAAAAGAAGGTAGCTACTATTATATATCTGAGAATAGTACGATTGAGGTAACTGACAATGAGTATCTAAACGTAGAAGTGTTAGAAGAAGTCCATCAGGGAGAGGATCATAATTTGTTTGCGCTAAAAGGAGACGAAAGAGACATGCTGCAGCAGCTAGAGATGGATGGATTTAATTTTGAAGATGTTGATTGGGGAGACCTTAACCTATTGGATAACGAAATTATGAGTAGTACGGATGCAATAGAAGAGTGGGGAATTGAATCATCAACATTACGTAAAAGAATAAATGATTTCCCAAAAGGCTCAATCCGTAAAATTGGCACCACATATGCTGTGACTCGATTTGGAATGCGCAGTGTTTTCGGTTCGAATAAGAAATAAGTAAAAATAAAGTAGGGGAGGTAGCATTCGATGAAGAATCACACAAGGAATTCTAAGGGGCAATTACTACAAACTAATAAGAAATGGTCTCACCTAAAGCAAAAACAGCGTGAAACCATATCAATTTGGCTGAGAGAGGCTTATATAGAAAAGATTAAGGTTCATAACCGTAGATTGAAACCGAGAGAACATGAGGGTGTTTTAGAAAGAGTAATGAGTAAAATCTATGATCGTGAAATTTGGATTTCAGATTATGAAGTCGAAAAGTATTACAAAGGAAAACTAAATAAATGGTATAACAAACACATTTCATTGGAAGAAAAAAATGATAGGGATTCTTATAATTAGTTGTAAAGGTGTATGCAGAAGCTGTGATGAGCTTTATTAAAGAAGGAGATATTTTGTTATAAAGTAGCACCAACAAAACGCGAATTTCGTACGTTATCAAGACCTAAATTTAAAGAAAGCTAAAAGCGCATATTGGATAAAGTGCACTATATAATGCAGTTAAAGAATCAAATAAAAAAACAAGATAAATATTAGAGGAGAAATAAAATGAGAATGCTAAATTGTTCAAGTGTTGAAACAACAATAAAGTCACTTTCTACATTGCTTAAAACTAAGGAAGAGATTTTAAATTCATTTATAGATAGCAATAAATATCGAATAACTAATAATGATAGCCTATGGAAATACAATGATCTTACTATTGAAGATATACTAAATCATTTTGATTTAAATGACAATGAGATTATTCCTGATAAATTAGTTATGTTTCATTTAACCTCTGCTCTAGATGATAACAGTTTTCGAGAAAAAGGGATATTAAATTTAGAATCAGTTATTAAAGATGACATTTTTTCTGGTTTTTTAGAAGAATGCGGAATAAAAGTATGCTATCAGGATGATAACTTTCGGGGGGCACTTCATAAAGGAGTACTTATTTAACTAACATTAGTTTTTATAATTTCTTTGTTATTAGATTTGTTTATAGTTGGTCCAATCGCAAAGAAAATTGCATTTTTGTTACCTTACGATAAATCTAAGGGGAAATTAGTAGATCTATCTATTTCATTCTTTATGGTAGTTGGTAGGGTTCTCTTTACGTCTATTTATGGGATAGCGAATGCCCATTTTTCTAATGGTTTAGGTGAAAGGTCATTAATTGATCTTTACTACTCAATAGTTTTCAAAAACTTCATTTTTGCTTTCCCAGTCCAACTATTAATTATGGGAGCATTTGTTCAATATTTATTTATTAAATTTTTCAAGTGTGAAACCAAAATTTGATCTAGTAGTATTAAATAAAGTGGATTTAAGTAATGTGTACATATGAATTACTCGTATTAGCTTAGAAATTAATGTTGTCTTTGGTTAATAAACTAAACATCAGACCGAACTGTATATTCAGTTCACGTATTTAAAGAAATTTAATGATAAGGTCATCCATAAAAAAAGATAATCGTCTTAAAATTGTAATCTCTAAGACTTTTTTTTTATAATCTATTTACATTTGGATTTTTTGTAGCAATGGAACAGATGACACAACACAAGCATTAACGGACATCACAATACCTGAAATGGGTCTTTCATGTCCGCTAACATATATTGTTGAATTGTTCATTATATTGGTTTACTGATAATACGTAGATTAAAATTCACAGCATATATTTCGAAAAAAGATTGAGCGGAACATTACAGGTTTGTAATGTTAATGTAAGAAAGTTGGATGGTAAGCTATATAGTTTTAAGTCATACTTAAGAAGCTGGCTTAATGATGGATGTTTAATCAATACAAAAGGAGAAGTGTTTTTATGAAATGGTTTTTTAGAGCTTTTATGGTTTTAGTAGTAATTTGCGGTGGTGCTTTTTATTATCTTACCTCTAGCAATGGATATTATTCAACGAAAGAGTATTACGTGAAGATGATAGCCGATCCTATAGTTGAAAGAGACAGATTAAGTAGTGGTGAAATGAGCACAAACAAAGTTTATAACGTGACAGGGTACGATAAAGAAGGAAAAGAAAGAAAGCTTCGAATTCCATCAAATGATGTTTTTGAGAAAAATCAATATTATATTATACATTGGGAAGATAGAAGAGGCATTATTTCTAAGAAAGAAAAAGTCGATAAAACTAAGATTGACAAAGCAATCTTAGAAAAATTAGATGCTGTTTTATAAAGTGTTATAAGCTAGCGAGAATATGCCATTAATCTTAACAAAATTAGACCGAACCGTCCGGTTCGGTCGACCTATAATTTAATTAGAGGAGGAAATCATGAATTCCATAATAAATTCAAAAAATAGAATCATATCACTTGATATTATTCGTGGATTCGCATTGTTAGGTATTTTATTTATTAACATACCAGCATTTCAAATAGTAGTCGAGGGGTCTTCAGCATCTACGAATTATAGTGGTATAGATGAAGTCATTCGTATATTAATTGATGTGATAATTACAAAGAAGTTCTTTTCTATTTTTTCATTTTTATTTGGGGTAGGCTTTTATATTTTTGCTTCAAATGCTGAGAAGCGTGGTGATAATCCTAAAAGACGATTTGCTAGACGTTTAGGAACACTTTTTATTATAAGTCTTTTCCATATTTTTATATTCTTTGGGAGTATTTTACCTGCTTATGCATGTATCGGTTTATTACTAATCCCATTTTATCATGCAAGTTTATCTACGATAGCTAAGTGGCTAGGCGGGATTGCTAGTGCTTATTTATTTTGTATCGTGATACAACTTGTAAATATTAAAAATGAAATGGTTACTTCAATCGCAATATCTATGACAACAGATTCGACTTTAATTTTCTTGATGTTCTTAGCTGGCTTTGGGGTATCTAAAGCAGGGTGGATACGAAGAATTGGGGAATTTAAAAAACAAATTATGAGAATGCAATTGGCGATGTTACCGTTAGTCATTGGTGGTTCTGTCTGGATTTGGCTAGCATCTAGTGCAAACAGTGATCAAGTATCCCTAATTATTAAACTAAGTAGTATTCCAACAGTTGTTTTGTATTTAAGTACGATGTTTTTATTGTTAGAAAATAAAACAATTGCTAAGTTGTTTACACCTATTGCCTCTGTAGGAAAAATGGCTCTTACAAATTATGTAGCACAAAGTATTATTGCCAAAGTGATATTTTCATTTGCAAATATTGAAATTGTATCACCAACACAAACTATTTGGATAGCGTTACTTATTTTTACTATCCAAATTATATATACTTCGATTTGGTTTAAATTCTTTAAAATGGGACCGTTAGAGAAAATGTGGCGAACTATGACATATGGAAAGAAAAAAGCATAATCATTTTAAAATTAGTAGAGTGTTTTGAATAAAATTAAATACCTGGAGGGGTTTAAATGAATAAAGCAGTTGTAAAAGTTGAAAATGTGAAAAAAACGTATGGAAAACAAGGTGAAAATCAATCGCATGCTTTAAATAATGTTTCATTCTCGGTAAGAGAAGGAGAGTTTGTTGGAATTATGGGGCCGTCTGGTTCAGGGAAAACAACTTTGCTAAATGTTATTTCAACATTAGATAAGGCGACAGATGGTGTAATTGAAATTGCAGGTACGGATATTACAAAAATGAAACAGGATGAGCTTTCTGATTTTCGTTCTCAAAAATTAGGATTTATATTCCAAGATTTTAATCTGTTGGAAAACTTATCTGTGTATGAGAATATTGCTCTCCCCTTATCACTTCAAGGTGTTCCATCACGAAATATTAAACCAAAGGTAGAGAAAGTAGCGGAAATGTTAGATATTTCATCAATTCTTCCAAAGTATCCCGCGGAAGTGTCTGGAGGGCAAAAACAGCTTACTGCTGCAGCACGTGCGCTTGTACACGAGCCAGCAATTATTTTAGGGGATGAGCCAACAGGAGCACTCGATTCCAAAAATGCGAAAAGTTTACTTGAGGCGATGAAAAACCTAAATAGAAAGCAAAATGTATCTATTATGATGGTTACTCATGATCCTTATAGTGCGAGCTATTGTGAACGGATTTTATTTATTAAAGACGGAGGGTTATATAAAGAATTACATCGTACGAGTGATCGTGAAATATTTTATAAAGAAATTTTAAATGTTATGGCAAACATGGATACGAAACAAATATAAGAGAGGAAGTTCAATGATGTTATTCAAATTAGCTATTGGGGCTATCCAAAGCAAGAAGAAAGATTATGGCATCTTGCTGACGGGATTAATTATAGCCATTTCTATTTTTTATATGTTCCAAACATTAGGAACTAATGAAGTGTTTTTGAAAGAAAATAATTCAATCGGTGCGATTTTATTTATATTTAAAGCAGGCTCATTTTTAGTTGGGACTGTGACATTTTTCTATATTCTATATGCTAATTCATTTCTATTTTCTCTACGTCAAAGGGAATTTGGAATGTACATGATGTTAGGGGCAAAACGGGATAAAGTTGTAACCCTTATGTTTATGGAGACGATGGGGTTAGGAATTGCATCTCTTGTAATTGGGGGATTAGTTGGAATCGTTCTCTCGCATACGACAGGCAAATTGCTTATGACACAACTTGCATTTGATGCAGTTGGATATAATGCATTTCATCTAACAGCATTAAAAACAACTTGTACATTTTTCTTAACCATCTTTTTTATTAATGCGGTTATCAATGGCTTTAAATTATCAAATACTTCGGTATTGCAACTAGTGCATGGAAATGCAAAAACGGATCAAGTAAAGGTAGGAGGAATAAAAACGGCAGTACTTGCAGTATTTGCCTTGATTTTATTAGCGGTTGGGTATTTTGCCATGATTAATATGTGGAGGTTAAAGGTTATCGGCATAGTCGTATCTTTAATCACTGTAACATCAGGAACGTATATGTTATTTGGAGCTGTATTACCGCTTATCGTAAAAATGATTAAATCTAATAAGAAGTTTAATGAAAAAGGAATTAACGCTTTTACATTTGCTCAATTAAACTATCGGATTAGTAATCTAACGAAAGTCTTAGCTACGATTACAATGCTAGTAGCATTAGGTGCTGGAGCAATATCTGGAGGGATGGCTTTTAAAAATAATATTCCATTCCAATTAGATAAATTTACCCATTATGATGTTACTATTCATAATCCAACAGCTGAGGAAAAGAAAATATTAAGTGATATTAAATTTACAGAAACAAGAGAATATCGCTATAAAGTAGATGAGAAGTTCGTTTATTTCGTTAAGGAAGATTTAGAAAAGGATCCTTTATTAATAGAAAATGATACGGTTGGACAAAAAAAGCTAATACGTAATACAGAGGAACTACCTTTAAACTCTCTATTAGGGGGAGATACAAAAGATGGAGACGCTATGAAAGAAATGTCTCCAAAATGGAAAAAGAGCTTTGAGGTAATCGTGCCTTATTACGTAGCTTTTCATTTGAAGCATCCTATTAAAATTGTTGATCAAAATATGTATGAGAACATAGTAAAATCAGAGAGTGTAGCATTTATTGGGAAATCAGATGCTTACATGAAATATATGAAGGAATGGAAAGAAATTAATGATTTGCAACTAGTGAAGTATAAAGATTTAATTACTGAGTTAGAAAAGGAAGTAAAGAATGCAAAATCAGTATTATTAGAATCAACAAAATACCATCTCTACACAATATATTCAGGTTTTGTAAACGGAATATTGTTTATGGCGTTTTTCCTAGGGATTGCTTTCCTAACAATGATGGCGAGTTGTCTCATGTTTAAAATATTATCAGGTGCTTCGAGCGATGTGGCGCGTTATCAAATGCTTCGTAAAATTGGAGTTCGCCGTGAATTATTAACAAAGTCAATCTATAAAGAATTATTCTTTGTCTTTGTATTCCCTGCAATTGTCGGTATTACTCATGTATTTGTTGGGATGAATATTTTTTCCGCTTACGTTGTTAATCCTTATTTAAACATATGGATGCCAATTTCTATTTTTATAATTATTTATGGGGCTTATTATATGCTGACTGTTCAATTATATAAGAGGATTGTACTGCCTCAAAAGGATTAAGATTGCCCTTTACTATGACTTATTCATAACTATTGTTGTAAACACAATTAAGAAAAAATATAAAAATAAAAGCTCCGCCCATTATAAAAATAGAGTGATCAAATGGGCGGGGGCATTTCTTTATTTGGAAAGGCGACAGCGTGTCTTTCTTCGAAGAGTGATGACCTGTTTGAGCGATGTTTAGGATAAGATAAAAGTATTATTTAGAATAAGAAGTAAGCAAATGTTTTACTTGCTCAATAAAATAATAGTGGTGAATATTATCATTACATACTTGACTAGCCATAATAACTCCCTCCATTGATGATGCAAGAAAGGAAGCTAGCGATAAAGTGTCTATATCTGCCATGAATTCTTTTTTCTCTATCCCTTCTTTTATAAGGGATTCCAGTAGTATTACTGTATCATTATAGCCTTTTTTAGTAGCGTTTTGTAACTCTGGGAATAGACCTCTACTTTCAACTGCATTATTAAGTAAAGGGCATCCGCCAGGAATTGGTGGATTATTGGCAGCATCTTGGTATACAAGGAAAATTGCAATAATTTTATCGACTGCATGCTCTTTATTTTCCATTGCTTTATAAAAATGTTTCCACATGATTTCCGTGCTTCTTTTAAATGAAGCAAGTACAATCTCTTCTTTGTTTTTATTATAAAATCACTATGAAGGTTAAGGAGTTAACTAGTAAATAATATATATTTACTAATAAATTATAAAAAATATAAGTATAAGTAAATAGAGAAGAATGTGCAATTATTAACTATCTTTATTCAAATTGTCTACGTTCTAGACGATCAACAGCCTCACGTTTCTTTTCATTATTAATATTTGTATAGATACTAGTAACTTCTACAGAAGTGTGACCAAGTTGATCTCGAAGTAATACAAGGTCCTTGTTTTCCTTATAATGATTTGTAGCATATGTGTGTCGTAGTTTATGAGGGCTACGCTTCTCATCAAATGCACTTGAATATTTGTCACATAACTTCTGTATAGCTCTAACAGTTAACTGCGTATATTTCCCTTTATAATTTGTTACGAAGAGTAAGTCTTCATCTTGGGGGCAGTTATATTTACTAAGACGAACTTTAATATATTCCTGAACATCATCTAAGCAAGAGTGAGTAGCTAATATGGAGGATCTTTTATTGCCTTTACGCGTCACTTTTACTTTCCCTTGACGGAAGTTTATACTAGATATAGTAAGACTAACTACCTCGGAAACTCGAAGCCCAGTGCCTAAAATGAGGCTTATAATGGCTATATCCCTTTCTTTATCACGCTGAAAAAAACTATATTTTTTTGGTGATATATCTTTCAACATTTCACCATAATCATTTGCTAGAAATTGAAGAAAAGCTACATCATCTTTTTCATTAAATATCATGTTTGCAACGTCATCTGCTCTTGCTGCTGCATCTACTTTCTCCTTATGCAGCTCAATTTTCTCCATAACATTACGCGAGATGTAATTTTTCCCGTATTCATTTTCTTTATTCTGAGCTAAATACTTGAATAGGGATTTTTAAGCAGAGAAAGTTCTATTAATAGCTTTTGTTTCAATGCCTTCTCCCTGAAGATACCTTTGAAAAGGTTTCACATCATTTAAAGGTAAAGTTTCCAGTATTGTAATTAGGACGTCACATATTTTTGTAACTACCTTGCCAATATCAACAGCAAGTGAATTATCAATAAGCCATGTTAGAAATTTTTCAAATTCAGTTGTGTAAGCATATAAAGTAGCAGGGGAAAGATGCGTTTTCTCTTCTAGGTGGGGTACAACCGAGATTCGTGTAATTTTGAGTACCATTCTTACTTTTATTTCCAAACCTAGTTTAAAATCAGGTTTTTATTTGGGTCTACTACGTACCTTCTATGGGAAACACAGGAATATATAAAGAATGTTGTGAAGGTTTTAAATAAATTTGATAAAATAGAGTGCTAACATTCCCAAAAATCAAATAAAATTTTATATATACAAAATATTTACAATAATGTAAAATATGTTACAGTTGAGCTGTAAGTTATAAAATTATTAAGGGGGTATTTTTATGTTCAAGAAACTAGTGGTTGGAGCATTAGCAGCTGGTATTGTGTTAACAGGAGGAATTGGGGCGGCATCGGCAGAAGAATTAACAAGTACAAAAAAAGCGGAAAGCTTAAATGTAACATGTGGTGAGATTTACGAACTTAATGATGGTTTGTATGCAAAATATGTTTGTCATCCGAGTGGTGTTTATGCCAATTCTTTCGAAGAACCTACAA
Organism: Bacillus cereus group sp. BfR-BA-01356; assembly: GCF_022663635.1. Classification (NCBI taxonomy): domain Bacteria; kingdom Bacillati; phylum Bacillota; class Bacilli; order Caryophanales; family Bacillaceae; genus Bacillus; species Bacillus cereus group sp. BfR-BA-01356. The sequence continues at coordinate 12,106 of NZ_JAKUFX010000107.1, forward strand.
AATATGGGAAAATGAAATGGTATTTGAAGAATATAATTGATGGTAAGGGTTATTATCAAGGAAGAGTAGTAAAGTAGACAGCTTTTAAAAAAGACTACGCAGCCATTGAGATTCGATATTCAATCGGAGCTCGATGGCTGCGTAGTTTTTGGAATCGTTTGTAGTTATAATGATAGATATATGTTTCAATTGCTTGAATCAATTCTCCTTTTGTTTGGTAATAATTGAGATAAAACATTTCAGATTTAAAATGAGAGAAGAATGATTCAATACAAGCATTGTCATGGCAGTTTCCTTTGCGAGAGTGGCTGCCAATGGCACCTAGCTGTTGAAGCGTACGATGATAAGCATGAGATGTGTATTGGAATCCTTGATCTGATTGGATGATGGTTCCATAAACATCTCTTTTTTTGGTTGCTAAATCAAGTGTTTTGAGAACAAGTTGTAAATCATTGCTATGTGATAATTTCCAAGCAACAATTTCATTATTGTAAATGTCTTGGACGACCGATAAATAGAGGAAATCATCTTTGAATGGCAAGTAAGTGACAATTTAACGGTTCTCTGACGGAAATTAATACTAGAATAGAAATAGTAAGACTAGCTACCTCAGAAACTCGAAGGCCAGTACCTAAAATGAGGCCTATGATGGCTATATCTCTTTCCTTATACCGCTGAAAAAAACTATATTTTTGTGGTGATATACTTGGTACTCGTTTAAAAGCCTAAATAGATATAATAAAAAAGAGAATAAGTGCAGTGAAAATATGACTAAATATAAATAATACACTTTCATTTGCAACTGAATGGGAAGATCTAGAATTATAACGAATTAATTTTTTTATTATTAAACCATATGTCATAGAAACTAAAATGAGTAGAAATAATAGCCAAAAAAATTGCAGCCTATTATAACCTATTGATGTTGCAGTAATAATAGCAGGTTTTATAGCGATGAAATAAATTGTTAAATATATAAAAAAACTTAGAGTACAATATAATGAAAAATTTAACAAGTTTCTGTACAGATAACTTCCCCCTCTTTACTGAAATACTCATGATAAATTCCTGCCTCTCATAGAAGTATCCTAATCCTATTTATTACCATCATAGCAAACTAGCAACATTATTTGAGTGATTTTAATTTATTTTTAAATAAAATCAATTAATAGTGAATTTCTTTATGCGGCCACACATCCATTAAGAAAAGTCTATATAATTCTATTAACTATATCTAATTTTAATTACAGAATATTAAAATATTATTTTATCAAATTTAAATAACTAACATTATTTGTAAAATGTGTTAAGGTTGCTTTGTGAACAGAAAAAATTATTAAGGGGGATTTTTATTATGTAGAAAATGTTAGTTATTCCAGCAATCACTTTAGCTTTAACAGGTATGGGAGAAAGCATATCATTTGCAAGTAATAGAAATGTAAGCGCTAACAATCAGAAGCAGTATTTTTAATAAAAATAGGTAGAGAAAGGAATTTTAGTATGAAAGTATTTAAAAAGTTAGTCCCAACAGCATTATCCCTATTCATAATTTCTAGTTCTTATAGTGCTGCTCAGGCAGAAACTGATTCTTTTGAGGATAATAAAGGTAAAAATGCTAATTTTAGTGTTTTAACTGAAGTTCAAAACAACCGATCTAGTAAATCTCTTCTGAGACCATCTTATGATTTAGACGATGTTATTTCCTACCCAAAAGATTACACTAATGTATCAAGATCTTTAGAGTTTGAGGATAATACGAAATGGCCCCTATTTGTTAGTAATAGTCCTGAAATGTTTAATCGTCAGGGTATTTTAGCTTATAGTACGGAAGTAAATCGGACTGGTAAGTTTCGTATTTATTGGGCACACCAAAACTATAATGATTCAGAAAATTACGTTGGTTTCTATATCAAGAATACGTCTGGGAAAAAGATAAATGTCAACTTCAAAAAACGTGCTCACGTAGAAAGTCGTGATGGTGCCAAATTAGGACAAGAAGTCTTCCAAAAATATTTAGAGTCTAGCCACAAGACTTATAAGTATGCGACATTATCAAAAAATCAATCCACGTATGTTGGGTTTCCGGTAACAAAAAGATATTATGGATCGGGTATGTATGATATTACGATTACTGACGAAAATGATGATTATGTAACAGGTGGAATTGAACTAAAGACTTATGCGACCTATGATGGCAAAGGAGATCCAAGTCGTGTGATTAAAGAGAATACAGTGCTGAAAGACGATGGACATCAAATAAGAGGGTTATTTCCTACTGCTATAAAGTCATTTAAATGGAGAGCATATGCAGGTGAGCAAATTAGCTTTAGCCCTAGTTATACACACGTTAAAAACAATAACTTAAATTCACCTTGGAAGATTCCTGACAATGATATCTCTAAAGGTATAGATGAAGCATCTAATAATAAAACGGTATATAACTACGGAAATTATGGTATGACTTATGAAATTGGAATAAAACCAAGGGAAGATGTCCAAATTGTATTTGCTCCTAATCTTTCTGAGGATCAACGTACAACGCGAAAAGAACATTATTTGGCTTTAGACGCTGACGATAGAGGTGTTTTAATAAATACAGTTAGAGAAGATGATGGCTGGGTTGTATTAAATGCTAAAAGTGATAAAAGTTATTATCTAACTACTTCCCTACCAGGATACCATTGGGCACCTTTACGTATAGCAGCTATTCCTAAATAAAATAAAAAACGTTGATAATTAAAAAAAAGCAGAGTTAATAGTATTCTGTTCATAGGTTATCAAAAAATCCCCATACAATGTGCTTATTTATTAACTTTTTTCTAAGGAATTTAGGCGATATTTAGTAATTCTGGTTCTGCTGCAAAGTTTTCTACATGAAGCTACACTCTAGAAAACAGGATTTAGGAGAATCAGACATGAGATATTTTAAAGGAAGAAATAAAATATAAATAAAGGCGTTTACTTAACGTCCTTATTTCATATTAATTTTATATAAAGTAATAACGTTATTTTTATGAGTTAGGAGAAATGAGATATGGGGACTAAACGACAAAATCTGAAGTTATTGGAGCTTCTAGCACTATGACACCACTTATTCTAAGTGTGATAACGATAATTGTAAAACCTGAAGATGAATCCTTTCAAAAAGGATTCATCTTCAGGTTTTTTTTCATCTTTCTAGCTTGAGTAAAAGGGGGATCATGAGTTTTTTTAGTGTATCCATGGCTGAATACACTATAGATTGATTTATCCTATGTGCATTTAAACCTATTTCCATTCTATACAAATAACTTCTTTATATATTTATATACAAATATTAGTAGCTGAAAGGTGCTTTGTAAATACAAATTTATGGAAATATTAATATCAAAACCTTTGAAATATAAACCCTTAATAGACATTCTTATAAGTATTTTAGTAATTGAATAATTTCATTTTTAAACTCTGGACTTGCTAATTTCAATAATTTAGGGACCTCTCTAAAATGTTTTACAAGGGCTCTATTGATTTTATTAGAGTAATTTTTTTTGTCACCTGTGAGCAGGTCTACAATGTCGTTTTTTAATGAAGTACTCACTTTTCCCCATAAAAATTCTGATTCTGCCTTGTGTTTATCAATAAATATTTTCACCTGATTAATAAAAGGATCATTTTTATGCTGAATAGCATCTTGTAACTGTGTAATTGTCATCACTTCTGCTTGAAGAGATTGGTTCAAAGGAGCTGGATTAGCATTCTCGGCAGCACTTACACTTGTTGCGAAAACTCCAATACCACTACATCCAATCATACTGGCCAACGCGATTCCTGTACATTGTTTTACAAATGATTTTGGTTTTCTTGCTTTCATAATAAATCTGCCTCCTATATTGATAATTTGTCTTACAGGTAAATGTTACCATATAAATTGATAGCTTGCGCATGTCGAATGTTACAATACAGTTAAATATAAGAATTTTATAATGAATTATTATAACTTCAATTGGAAACAGTGGTTTTGAAATTGAGTCATTTTATAGGATTCTGGTGCAAAAACTTCAGGATAATTACAATAAATCTATAAAACTTGGACATACTGATACTATTACTCTAGAAAGGGTGTGTGATTCGTATGGAAAAGGAAAGTTTGTTCAAATGGAAGCTTTATCAACCAAACATTATTTTGTTAACAGTGAGATGGTACCTGCGGTACAACTTGAGTTTTCGTAATGTAGTGGAAAGGATGAAAGAGCGCGGTTTATCGATTGCTCAGACAACGATTATGCGTTGGGTTCATCAATATGGACCGGAATTAGATGAAAGAGTACGGCGTCATCTTAAGACAACAAATGACTCCTGGAAAGTCGATGAAACATATATCAAAATAAAAGGTCAATGTATGTATCTATATCGTGCAGTGTATTCCAAAGGAAGCACGATTGATTTTTATCTCAGTGAAACAAGAGACACAAAGGCTGCAAAGCGCTTCTTCAAGAAAGCTTTGCGGTCTTTTCATGTTTCTAAACCTCGCGTCATTACGGTGGATAAGAATCCAGCTTATCCTATAGCAATTGAACAGTTGAAAAAGGAGAAAAGCATACCTGACGGTATGCAACTTAGACAACAGAAATACTTGAATAACATAGTGGAACAAGATCATCGTTTTATCAAGAAGCGAGTTCGTTCTATGTTAGGATTGAAGTCACTTCGTACAGCTACTTTAATTTTAAATGGCATCGAAGCTATGCATATGATGAAAAAAGGGCAACTTCACTAAAGGGTGAAATCTGCCCGAAATGAAGCTGAATTCATTCATAGGTTGTTTGGATTAGCTGTTTAATCTCCCTGTTAACAGGATATTGCGGTTCTATGGTTGTAGTGAAGTGTTTTTGCATCAGAACCAAAATTATTGACTCTGTATTCTTTACTTAAATTTGCTCTACACAAGTTATAAACATAAATAGTAATAAAAGAGTTATTCGTAATCTAATTTTAAGTTTGTATTTTATATTGAAAGAGTAGAGGGAAATAAGAGGTCCATATAAAGTCTAGAGAAGCTGTTAATAATAAGAAACAATTTTACATTAAAACCGTGTTTAACGTAACCAACAATTGTAGGAATCTAAAATTTCTATTTATATCCATCGAGAGAGAGTCTTTATATACCAATTATAGAAGGATTTAAATTATGTATTTTTTACATAATAAAATCAAATTTAAAACGAATAATAAATAGCTAAATAAAGTATGTAAAGGGATAAAAGTTCAACAATGCAAAATTGCTGAACTTTTATCCCTTATTCTTTCCTATTCTGCCTAAACTATCTTTAATAGTTGTTTCCCCAAGTTGTGTATATAGCAAAGCTGTATCTTGACTCGTATGCCCAAGTTGCTGCATCACTTGTAACGAGTCTTTTTCTTCCATATATAATTTATTTGCCAATGTATGTCTTAATTTATGAGGAGACATTCTTTTACCGTAGGCCTTAGTATATTTTTCTACGATATCTTGGATAGCCCTAACCGAAAGAGGCTGTGCAGTATGTTTATACTTCGATAAAAACACATTTTTTAATTCTTTCCCTGGAGCATATTTGTTATCTCGAATTTCCATATATTTTTCTAGATCATTTAATGCAATTGGGGTAATCCATACAGAATCTTCTTTGTTTCCTTTTCGGATTACATCAATGAGTCTTTCTTTTAAGTTTATATCTTCCATACGAAGATCCGCCAATTCACTTACACGAATGCCACTGCCAAGAAAAAGGGAGAGGATTGCTACGTCGCGATCTTTATCTCTTAGGAAATAGAACAACTGATGTTTTGTTAAAGATTTTTCGTGCTCATACTTAACGTAATTTAGAAACTCTTGATCATCATTATTATGAAATATTTTAGATCTCATACGTTTTGCACGGGCATTTAATGTTTCTTTATCTTTATGTATTTCAATTTTAGCCATTACATTTCTATAAAAATAACATTCTCCATCTTCGTTCTCTGACAGGGAGGTAAGGTATTTAAATAAAGATTTTAAGGCTGAAATTTTCCTGTTAACAGAAGAATTCTGCATGTTCTGTTGTAGTTTTAGAAATCTCATAAAGTTTTCAACATCTTTTTTCTTTAAATTCTCCAAATCAGCGAAGGATATGTCTTTAATGGGTTTTAATTCAATAACTTGTTCAGATAATAGCCAATTAAAGAAGACTCTAAAATCATATACATAATTGAGTAGGGTAGAGGGAGAGGCATCATGCAATTCTTTGTACTCCACAAATTCTTCTATGTAAAAGGGCATTTCATTTAGATTTTCGTATAATTTTTTACGATGTACGGATTTTTGACGTTGCTTGCTGTAGTCCATAAAAATCACCTCATATATAATATAACAGAAAACAGAAGCGAACACAAGTTCGCGTTAAATTCAATTTTTACACAAACTTATTTACATAATTAAATTATGAAATACTAAAATATACACAAAATTGAATGATATAGTGTAGTTAGTCAAATGAAAATTATAGCTAACTAAGTGATAAATTTGTATAAAACCATAAAAATTAGTGTAAAAACTACATATAAATGTATGTAAAATAAAACAATTTTTTTATATAAATTCATACAAAAAAATCAATATATGAAAACAGTTTAAAATTCGTTATCTAACATGAATTGGCTAATTTAATCATGATTATGAGGGGTTAATTAGATCAACTTAAGAAAAAATCTTATAAATTAAAATGTAATCTACCATAAAAAATATTAATAACTAACTTAGCATTTTATGATTTCTATATAAAGCATGAATTATATAGACACATACTAATATACAGAGATTCATGCTATCGAGCTCGAAATCCCTAAATACTGTATTTGATTTTAAATTATACATCTTATTGTTCGTAAAATTGGTATTTCGTGCGAACTTTTGTTTATTTTTTAGAATAATAATTACACCCTTCTATTATGAAACTACACTGTATTCACATTTAAAAAGTTTAAACATTTCACAATGATCTATTATTAACTAATGGCTTAGAGTGTCTACTATATCGATACATTTTTATAATCTAAGCTTTCACTTAACCTTTTCTAATATTATTCATACGTTAATTTTGAAAAGCTCATTATTTGAACGAAAAGTTTATGTCAGAAACAACCAACTTTTTGTTTTTAAAAAAGGATGTAGATAATTCGAATCTTCACTGATTCCAATTATTCTCTCTTTATATTAAAAATACCCTTTAGAATAGATTATTCTCATTTTCTATAGGGTATTTTTTTATATGAATTCTCTTATCTTATATTGATTTTGCCTTATACGAAAGAAAAACACACATTTATATAGTATAACTTCTTTTTTATTAAGATATTTTATTAAAGATCGCCATTTGTTTTAACTAGTTTGTCTTCAACGATTCTAACCATTGAACCATTTGCAACTTCATTTCTTATATGACTACTATACTGATTAATACTCCAGGAATAATTGTTGTAAGCGATCGTTCTACCAACTTCATTATTATACAAGTCCATTTCCTTATCAACGCCACTAGAATATTGCTCATGGGCATCTGTCCAAACTTTTGCTCTTGCAACACCCACATCACGACCTTTAATAGCACCTAATTCTTTAGCAAGGGCTGCATTCCAAAAAGAGTGCCTAAAAGCATCACCATTTCCTTGATAAAGAGTTGGGTTGCTGTAGTATTTCTCTGAAGTTGTCTTCGCTAAAACGGAACAAGCCCCATAAGTTACGAATTCGAATGGATTTTTCTTGGCCAAATCAACTTCAGCATTAGTTAATGTTCCAAATCCAGGTATTTGAAATGAATATGCGGAGCGAAGTGATACTGATTGATTATTTTTAATCTTTTCAGCTACAATTCGATTTAGTTCGTCTTCGGATTTACTGACAGTAATGTTTTTCACTTCTTGATATATAGAATTTAAAGCAGATAGATTAATTGATTTGACTTCCTTATCAGTCAGAAATTCATTACTTTCTTTGGTATCAATATAATTCAATACTCGTCCTTCTGTAGGTTTGTGGGACGAAATTGATTGTACTTTAGTAATATCCCCTTCATCTGCATAAGAATTACTTGGTAGAATCCCTGCACCTAATAATCCCATAGTTAATGCTGTGACCCCATGCCCATCAACTTAAGAGTGAGCACAACCTGAGCTTTCGACTCATCGGATCAAAACATTCCTAAAATAAAAGCATACTCTTAAAAATAAGCATCTCAAATA
>NZ_JAKUFX010000108.1:0-20171 GCF_022663635.1 Bacillus cereus group sp. BfR-BA-01356
TAGGGTTTATTTGAGATGCTTATTTTTAAGAGTATGCTTTTATTTTAGGAATGTTTTGATCCGATGAGTCGAAAGCTCAGGTTGTGCTCACTCTTAAGTTGATGGGCATGAATATATATCCCCCTTATATTTTATCCCTACACTATCCACATTCCATTAGCAAACATATAACTCAACGAATCTGTCACAATAATTCTATTAATTGTAATATTACCTATTTATAGGGGTTATTTTTTTTTATAATTCACTAGGTGAACTATTATTGTTCCTTTCATCTAATGATGAATGTATGCCCTTCCTTAATTGTATATATGTTTGATTTTATTGATGAAGAGGGAAGATATCCCTCTCTTTTTTTGTCTTTTATAAAGAAATTTATTTCTCCTGCTAAATAAAAGTTTATAAAAGGAGGACGCCTTGACTATTTTATTCTTCTGCTTTTTGCATCATAAGAGGGTATTATTCTCTTATGGAAATAGTAGAAAGTATCTATACTAAACATTAGCAATTTTTTATAAGGATATTATCAATATACAATTTATTTTAAAAATGATAAGTTGAATGTAAGCGATATATTTTAAGGAATACAATTAAGAGAAATGCACCTTTGTTACTACAAATAATTTCATAGTGGTTTTTTACTATAATTATTTAAGGAGGCATTAAAAAAATGAAACAAATTAATTGTTCTGTTATTATGAAGAAATTTATGGGTGTTACATTAGCTAGTGCCATTGGTTTTAGTGGTTTTGGTATTTGGGGAACAAGTGTTCATGCTGAAGAGCATACAAATGATATTGCCATAAATCAGATGGTGAAAGCGGAAGATATGTCAATCAAACAATTACAAGAAGCAATTCAACAAAAAAATGATCCATTTATTAATCAGGTGAAAATATTTATAAATAACCATTTTCAAGAAGCGGAATTTTTGTGGGGAAAAATAAGTAATCAATTAAAAACTACTATAGTAGATTTATTAATAGGTGATGAAAAGGATTATTCTAAGAAGGTAGATGCTGGTCTTAAAAACCATTTTAAAGAAGTACCTGCCGTATTAAAATTAGCTAGTCCTGGGTTTGTAAAAGATTTAATTAAGTTACTGAATTATTTACCAGAGTAAGTTAAAGAAAATTTTTTTAGTAATAAGAATGGAAATAATTATTATGTATTTGGTTGTAATTAAATAAAAGGGCATGATTTTAATTAGAATCATGCCCTTTTATAATATAGTATTATTCTTTCATTTTTCCTTTTTTTGATTCCTCTTCCATAATTTCAGTAGCTTTTGCAGATTTATCTTGATCTATGTTTACCTGAAATTCATAGTTCCAATCTCCTTTTGTTTTTCCTATTCTATCAATTTGTAACTATATTTTAATAGTATTTGGTAAGATATAAGATTTAGGACCAGAAATTTGAATGACTCCCTCAGGTTTATCTATCATTCTATACATAACACTATTTTTATCTAACTCAGGAAGTTGAATAAAATCATCTTCTCCTGTCGAATAAGCTTCTCTAGGTAATTCTTTTAAATTATTATCTTTAACATAATCCTTACCGTGCTGAAGCGTAGAATCTAATTTTTTATTAGAAATATAATTTATCTGCGCGAAAGGACCAGTTTTAGTAAATCCCTCTCTAATTTAAGTTTCTGGGTAATAACCTGGCAACTTATAGCTTGGGTTTGTTTACCTGTTTCCCATCTTTTTTTTCATCTTCATAAATATCTAATCTAGTTGTATCAAACTCATATGGTACTAAATTACCATGTTTATCTTCAATTCTAAAATGGATATATGTTCTTAATTTTTCTATATACATTTCATCAAAAGAAATAGTAATTACTTTGCTTGTTACTTTTTCATTCAGTGGAGTTGTTAAGCCTTCTTTGGCAGAACGATTCACCCATAATGGAAGTGTGTTTGTGGTCGCAAAAAATGATGTATCTTTATTAAATACAGCCGGTTGTTTATCTATTTTTTCTTCTTTTGGAGCTTCTTTTTGTTCCACAATTTTATCTTTCTGTATGATTTGATTTACCGGTTCTTCAGCCTTTGCATTCAGTAATGAGAATGTTGATACTCCCATTACAATTGCAATTCCGAATGCAGACCAACGATATGATTTTTTATTGAATTTTTTAATCATTATAATTCTTCTTTTCAACAAGTGTAGGGAGAAAGGGAGAAAACCTTAATGGATGAGGCCGCTAAATTTTTTATGTAGAGAAAAAAGGAATTGAATAATGGAAAATACATTTTTTTATTGTATGCATAAAAATGGAATACCGATAGAAGTTAGTGCAAAGTTTACAGATTTACGAATAGAAGAAATACGAAATATCTTAAAGAAAATTGAGCTTTTGATTGCTACAGCTTGTGTAGCGATCTTCTCATGAAGTAAAGACACTTTTTCGAGTGCCTTTACCGTAAACCATTTTTCTATAGATTTTGATAGTAAGTACAATAAAATTCATTTAACTTTAATATAACATATTGTACTTCTTCTGGGTCATTTTTTTCGAGCATTTGTGTTATTGATAAATAATACAAATTTGTATTTAATTGTTGCAATTTCATGGTCATTCTTAAACCTTTAAGTTCATCTAACATTAAATGATATCTTTTAGTATCTTCAAAATTACTAGGGGTGTTTTTTTTAATAATATGCTCGCAATCTACAATTAATTTTATAAATTCATAATCATTTTCCATGCTGGCCTCCTAGAGATATTTCAATGTAGCCAATTGTTATTTACGTTATTAATCCAATATTGAAGTGCTCCCCCTTTTCTATATTCTTGCACTGTATCTGTCCCATTTAGATATTGAGTTTGAGGAGCTGTAAATCCTTTAAGCATTTTAATCCCCTTTGGTACTTGAATTTTATATACTGTATTCAATGGATTTCCCCATGCTTCTAATACAGCCAACTCATTTCTAGTTTCTTTAATACTTCTCGCCTTATCTCCCCACCAATAACCAAGACCGTATTTAGACTCTGGTTCCCCAGATTTACTTCTTCTATATAGGGTAAGTGGCTGATTAGTCTCCACAATTTCTATTTTCAACTCTTTAAACGCTAAAACATCTGAATTTGTTCCTTTGAAATCAAAATTTAAAAAACCAAAATTACGTATTAGTTCTCTCTTTAATGGCGCGCGTTCCATTATGTTTAGATTTAAACTATCCATTTTGTCTAAGGCTAGATTAATCTCTTTAATTGACCAGTTAGTAACATCACTATTCTTAATATAACTAATTTTCTCTTTTACATTGGTATTATCATTAAAAACATTAGCTATCTGATCAACTTTATTTAAGCCGATGTTATTTGTCTCTGCATGTATATTTGAGAATGGGGACAATAATCCGAATAAAACCAAAAGTAGTGTAATAGAAAGATATTTTTTCATATTATGTAATTAGCTCCTAACAATATATTATTTAAAAATTTTAATGTATAAAACAAACGGAGTGGATTTTAAGCTTAGAAGCCATCTATCCATCAGCATGTGTATAAACTATTCTTATTTGAGTAGTTCCAACTTCATTCTTTTCTAGTGAAGATTGGGAATTACTAATTTGACATATACTTAACTTTTTCAAAGAATTCTTTTAAATGTACAAATTCCGCTCCATCTCCACATGTTGAAAAAATATCTTGATCTACATGGAAAACGTTTTAAAAAGAGTGAACGCTTGTTTTTTCTTTTATTTCATCAATTTAATGGGAAAGTATCTGTAATGAAATAGGGAGCTTGCCAAACAATTCACTGTAAAATAATAACTGTTGTTCTGTATACGCTAAGATACCTCTTACAGGTGTAAAATTACCATTCGGTACACCCACTAGACCAGATATACCATTTTTCATTTCATAATAAGTTGTAATCATATCTTGTATAGTCTCATTTGAAAACATTTTTTCTTGAAATTCTTTCATAGCATGTTCTTTTAAACTCATATCAACTGCTCCTTAAATTAAGGTTTATTTTTGATTTTTTACTAGAAAAGAAATACTAAACATTAATAAAAAAGCTAGTGTTACCAAAAGTGGTAACGTTATGAATTTTAAAAACTGAAATTAATCGCTGAGCAGTCTTCATATTAATGACAAAAAGAACTCATTTCATGTATTATTTGTATAAAATAATAATGTTAACAAGCTCATTTCTGAAAAATACTTAATAATCATTTACAAAAATCGTTACCATTATGGATTCATTTATTACTAAATACTCAACATCTACAGGGGCAGTAGCTACATTCTTAGTTAAATATACAACAGTTGAGGAGTTGGTGAGTGCTTTATTTACGAAAATGTAATATTGCATACTAATTATTATTGATAATTAATCAAACTTGTAACCATAATGATTACAAGTGATAGTGCAAAAATAGCTACTCACATATCATAAGAATGGAGATATTATAGGATGAACATAAAGAAAGTTGTGTTAGCAAGTGCACTAGGATTGGCAGCATTGGCAAGGACAAACATACTAGGATTAGAAGCAATTAAAACAAACACGGTAACTATAGATGGATATGAAATTGGGCATGTTGTAGAAGTATATAATGGGTCTGATGCAAATTATGTAATGTTTGAATACACTGGTTTGAATGGAAAAAAGTTAGAGATGGCAGTGTAATTACATGATGATAAACAATTTCATATTAGAGATAAAGTAAAGGTTCATATAGTTAATGCTGTCAGAGGGATCTCTTTTGGTGATTTTGTGGTACTTGGTGAGATTTAAAAAGTAAATAACTAATTAAGTTTGATGTCTTTATAGTAATCATGTATGTTTTAAGTCTATTAATTAAATTTGTTATAAAAAGAAAATATCCTAATTTAAAACACGAAAGATGTATATAAACCTCTTGGCTTTCTATAAGGCTTATGCGTTGTTAACGATTCTAGTATTGGATGGAATCGGAGTGATTAAATTATATGCATTTTTCACTTTTATGTCGATAAATAAATGCATATGTAAAAAATAAAAAACTAAATTAATTTTTAAGTTGTGTTCTAAAAAACTATTCTTCTGTCAGAAACTAGATCCTTGGTAATGTTAATTTCGATGCAGAAAAAAATCCATTCCTTTTTGTAATTTCATTCAAAAGTATAAATGATTAAGTAGTGATTTGCGATTCTCATAATCATGAGAAAAACGCTAGCTTTTCATACTGGAGTGACCCCTGAGAATGAGACGATAAAAACACCTCTCTAAATCGTAAGTATCAGTTATGATTTTAATGGAGGTGTTTTTCGAAAGGGGAAAAAGGCGCATTATCCTGCCGAAATAAAGTGGAAAGTAGTTGAAATGAAACACCAAGGATTCAAAAATAAAGAAATTATGGATGCCTTAGGAATTAGATATGTGGCCCAAATTAAAACTTGGATGAAATAGTATCGTGAATGCGAAACCTATCGGTTTGAACAATCTATTGGAAGACAATCTGCACATGGAAAAGGCTTAAAAAGGTTAACAGAACTTGAACAAAAAGAATTAGAAATACGTTATTTAAAGGTAAAGATTATATTGCTGGAAAAGTGCCAAGAAATCTTAAGAAGGTGGGAGGAAAAGAAGAAATAATGATAAAGGAATGGCAATCAATTTTTACAATTGCAGAACTGTGTTCCATATTTAATATTTCATGTGCTACTTATTATCGTTGGAAAAAGCAGGAGAAAACAGTAACTAACCATGAAGAAAAAACCATAATAGAAATATGTCAACATCATAAATATCGGTATGGATACCGTGGGGTTACAGCTTGTCTACGTGATCAATTTAACATCGTAATAAATCATAAAAAAGTATTACATATCATGAGAAAATACAACGTATTATCTCGGGTTAGAAAAAAGAAAAAGATATTTGTGCTCGGTCATGAACCAGTGGTAGCTAAAAATAGAATACAACGGAGATTTAAAGCTATCAAGCCTAATGAAAAATAGTTCACTGATATCAAGTATTTGATGTTCGGCAATAAGACTCTTTATTTTTCATCTATTATAGATGGGTTTAACAATGAAATTGTAAGTTATAAAATAGCTGAGACACAGGATGTTTCTCTTGTATTAGATACTCTAAAAGAGGCTTTAAAAAAGCGAAATGTGCTTGATACGATTTTACATTCGGATCAAGCAAAGGTGTATACATCAAAACAATTTCAAACATATTCCAAAGAAAAAGGTATTATCACAAGCATGTCTCTTACAGGAAACTGCCATGATAATGCCCTCATAGAATCCTTTCATTCTCATTTAAAATCCGAAGGATTCTATGCGCAAAAGATAAAACAATCGAATAATGCTAGTATAATACAAACTGTGGATGAATACATCCACTACTATAATAATGAACGGATTTAGAGAAAATTAGATAATATGTCACCTATAGCTTATAGGAAACATGTTATCTAGGTGTTTTTTCTTTGTCTCAACAAATGGGGGCAGATCAGTTCACTTCAATTACACGGGAATTGGTTTTTTTGGTGTCTTTGGGTTTTAGAGTTATTGACAGCCTAAAGGAGATTCGTTTCTTTCTAATTTAGTAGAACTTAAATAGAAGGAAAATTTAAAATTAACTGTATGAATCTTTGCATATTTTCAAATTAAATAACAAAAATGTAAGGATATAGGTTATAATAGGTGATGAAACATTCTCCTGTTCCTATGTTTCTATTGATTGTTATTTTTATCTGTTTTGGTGCGAAATCTGTTGATTGATTTTGCACCCCCCTTTTATTTTTTAATTTATATACAAAAAACATAAAGATTGCTGGTATAATGATTGTGTCTGTAATTTCTTTTGATTCATTTACAAAGGGCAATTCCTGTTTAAAAGGAATTGCCCTTTTGTGCGCCTTTTATAAATTTATATAAGTATATGTGATTTTTTGTTAAAGGTTCCAATGCTAAAATTTGAATATTAATTTACTTTCATTTTATTAATTTTAAGCGTTTTTAGAAAAATAGATATTTCCGTGAGGAAAATATACATTCAGAACGCAGGAATAAAAGGATTTCTACGCCCGACCTTTGCCGCCCTCTAGTTTTCGCAGTACGGAGTGGCCCACTGACCATAGGAAGCACTTTAGGGGTCACCATACATGCTCATCAACTCAAGAGCGGAAACAAAATGAACTTTTGTTCATATGAACTAAAAAACGCTTAAAATATTTGATGTCCTTAAAAGTAAGTATACCGAATAAACCCTAACGGGTTTCATTTTTAAAAAATTATGCAACTTTCTTTTATTTTCTCAATCCACTATACTCATAGACAGCACCCATATATCAAAGACAGTTTTCTTCTCATATCTGTGGGATTCCCTCTGTAAAAGGTTGAACGGGCGGGTTAGAATCTTTGTTATCTCTTGGGTGTTTTGCTGTATTGCTTAATATAGCAGAAATAGATGATCTTGGATTATCCCAACCGCTTTATATTCGCTTAATTCTCTTTTCTTCTTTTTAGAAAGTAATTGACGCATTTTAAACATAGAAGAGGAACATAGAAAAATAGCGATTAGCTTTCCATGTAATTGGCACTCTATTCGTTCTTGTTTTACATTACGATATGGTCTATCTTGAAGTGTGATTTATACGTCTTAAAGACAAACTCTATTGTTTCGTGCTTGATTAGGTTGTGCGACCTCTATTTTATCAAACTTAATTCAAATCCTACACTGTGACAACTGGAAGATTCGGTTAAGGTTAATTAGCCTTGGTTGCAATGGACATTCGTTGTGGCTGTGAAAGATGAGACTACTGGATACAGTTCGGCTGAAAGTAACAGCGAGGACAGATGAGGTGTTTGATATTGATTTAAAATAAAGTTGTACTATTTAGTAAAGAAAAGGGTGCGCTCTTAGTATTAAGGGCATCTTTTTCTTTATTGGATAATTTGTATTCAAATTAAGGTGCAATTGATAATTGTATATAATCGATGCGATTGAAATTTACTTTTAAAACCCACGCAATAACATTTCTAATGTCCGCTAATGCGTATTGCGTGATTTGGTTCCATTGCTACACAGACCCCAAAGTTAATTAGTATTTAGCAACAACTAATTTGCGTAAAAATGATTTGTCTAACTTTTATTTTTTTTAGGGATGAAGATATAATGAAACCGATATAAAAAAATAATTATGTCCTTCATTTTTTCTAAAACAGGGATGTTTTGTTTTTTTTTAACTAGGTGGAAACAGGATATTGAATTGAGTAGGTGTATTAATGGTTTTTCTATCTCTATACATTATAATAAATTTGTATTGTAAAAATACATACGCTACACTATTTACTAAATTAGTTATAAGGATTGCAGGTATTTCCTTTAGTTTTAAAATATTTGAAATAGCATTCGGTATCATATACCAACTATTAGGAACATGGAGTCTCGGTTTAATGGCTAAATATTGGCTACTAATGCTATTAGTATATAATAAACCTAATAGCATTAATTATTTTAGTAGTTGAATATCATCATGACAAGTACTATACCAAATTATTTAGGCGTCTTATACTTTTAAACTTATTTCTTACCTTAGGTCCGGTATTTTATCCACTGTTTCTTACTTTTTTGGGAAATGGTATGAACATTAGCACAGGATGGTAATAGTATTTAAAATGCACAAATGAAGATAGACATAACATAATGACCTCTTAACATAAAAATACCACATATTTCAAGAAAAAATTTTACTAAAATATGAAGGTATGAGATCTTATATACTTAAAGAATGTGTTTAGAAAATTAAATAAAAACACATTCTTTTTTAATTGTTAAATTTCACTAAAAATTATTGTTTAAAATTATTTAATTAAGTTAATTATATTTCGAAACTTTAATTATTCTTTAATATCATTTTGTTACACTGAACTGAAGAAATTCTTCTATAAACTCCCTGACTTAAGACTTTTACGAGATGTATGAGGTGGGGGAATTATATAAAGACTGATGTATCCAGCAGTTATCTTAGAATACAATAAAATATGAAATTTTGCATAATAATGTTTCTACAGGTGAAAATATATTATTATTTTTGTATATTATATATAATAGTTTTATTTGTTATAAATCTTTATATTCTTGATAAAAAAGGATTGATAAAATATGTTAAATATAAATATCAAAATATTCAAAAACTATATAATAATTGAATGGCAATCAGCAGAGATTAATATTTTTTTAAAAGATATTATTAATATTACCACTAATGATATCCCACTTAAAAAACTTGATCATGTCGTTTATATTGGAAGTCCATCCTTTTCAAAGAAAAAGGTAATCATTAAAACGAAAAAATTATACTATGTTTTGTATACTAATAATACATCGGAAATACTAAATGCAATAAATATTTAACCTCATAAATATTTATTGCATTTAGTAAAATTACTTATAAGACTATCCTATTGGATGTCTGTAAAAATAAGTGAATTTTTGTAAAGTAATCAGTGAAGTCTCGCAGTTAAAAGTTTTTAGCTATCATTTTTTACATGTTTGAAAGGGAGAATTATTTCGGTAGATTTTATTTATAATAAAGAAGTCCGCCTTTTGACCGCAAGGACTATAATCAATTAGAAAACACTAGGAATCCTTCAATTCAAACAATTGGCTAGGAGGGGAAATGCTGAGTGATTTAAGATAGGTCTGATATAAATTGAACTACTCACCACTTAACGTCCTTACGGACTGTTTGAAGTGGGAGATTCCTGCGAACACCGATGTATCCACCAGTTATCTAAGCAGGCTCTGCCCGTAGTCCCCACGGTGAAAACAGAAGTATCTTGTACGTTGACTCATCACGCTACCTACTTTATCTTGGTTTTCGCAACTTCGGCAAACGTGGGATGGTAGAACGTTGAAGTTTTTACGATTGCAACGTTTTTCTGCAACCAACCTTATATTTTCAGTTTTCAAAGAGCGCGATCTGTACAAGTATATAATAGCAAACATGTTGGCTTACGCCAACCGATATTCATCTCCCACCTATTTGTTGATGCTGTCGCACCTTCATTCACACAAATTGAGGAAAGACTCTTCTGTAGTAAAACGATAAATAACATCAAGAAACTTGACATTATTTATTTATACTTGATTTTATATTAATTTGGTGTAAGATTATACCAAGTGGTTAAATTTTCTATAAATGGAAGGTGGATTACAATGTTGACTGAATTACAAAAAGGTTTCTTCTCACGGTTACAAATGTCGCCAATAGAAGAGGTGAAGTTTAAAGATTTACATGAAATTCTTCTCCAAATGGCATATGTAATACCTTATGAAAATTTAGACGTTATGGAAAAAAATATCCGAAAAATTACTAGAGAGAATGTTCAAGAAAAAATACTACTAGCACATCGTGGAGGACTATGTTACGAGCTTAATACTCTATTATATTATTTTTTACATGATTGTGGATTTGATGTTTATCGAGTATCTGGTACGGTCTACGATTTAGGTAGTAATAAGTGGAAACCTGACGACGGACATGTGATTATTATTTTAAATTATAATAATCAGAAATACATTGTAGACGGGGGGCTTGCCTCACATCTACCATTACATCCTGTCCCATTTAGTGGTGAAGTAATTTCATCTCAAACAGGAAAATATCGTATTCGCAAACAAAATACTAAAAAAGGAAGTTATCTACTAGAAATGAAAAAAGGAGAAAATGGGGAGAGTGCTCAATTCTTAGATTCTGAACCTACTAATACATGGCGTACTGGTTTTGCATTTACATTAGATGCGATAGATGGAAACAAAGTAAATGTTATACAAAATATTATTGTAGAGCATCCTGACTCACCTTTTAACAAAGGATACATTATCTGCAAATTAATTGAAGATGGGCATATTTCACTTACTAAACAAAGTTTTACAGAAACCAGAAAAGGCCATAAAAATAAACGAACCATAAATGAAGAAGAGTATCAAAGGATACTTAAAGAAACATTTGATATTTCTCTGAACAAATACTCAAATAAAATTTTAGAAAGAGGCTAGCTTAAACTAGCTTAAACTAGCTTATATAAATTTAATTGAGATCGTTAGTAGACATTATTTGTAATATGTTTTAAGAGCGGAAAAGCATAAAATAAATCTCATCATTATAAAAAGATAGCTATAAAAGAGGAAAAACTAAAAAATATGTATCTGATCAGACTAGTATCATATATAGTATATTAGTCTGATCAGATTTTAAAAATAATTAGAAGAGAAATAATATTATAGTCTTTTATATGGGAAAAGTGCTATTTGATTTATGGGGAGACTTTCATCCAATGTGCATTTCTTCCTTTCGAAACAAGTATAACTTCGCCAGATAATTGTAAGGTATTTAATGTTTTACTAATTGTACTTTTAGCTATATCAGGGTATATGCAACTGATAGTTTCTTGAGTGAACGGCTGTTTTTGATTGTATACAAAATTTTGAATACGTTCAACTTTACTTTGATTACATATAGAATCTTGTATTCTGTTATGTAAGTCTTTATATGCCTCTAGAATAATAGTTAAGAAATTTTTCAACCAAAAACTAATATTATGTTCATTACAATACCAATTAACCGAAGATTTACATACAGCATTGTAGTATTCAGATTGTTTTTCATTGATATATTTATCTAAACAAACGTATTTTACAAATGTATGTCCATTTTTTAATAATAATAAATGCATTAATATCTGAGTAAGTCTACCATTTCCATGGCTAAAAGGGACTATGCAATAAAAACTCAATATAAAACGAGCAATTAGTAAAAGAGAATGTAACTCTTTATTTTTGTATAATGAATTGTATTGAGAGCACAAATCCTCTACAGTTTGTGGAATCAGTTCATGAGGGAGCGGATGATAATTATTTATGTGTATTCCGCTATCTTTAAATTCTGGTATAGAAAGTGGCTTTTGACGCCACATTCCACTATCTGAGGTATAAAAATTCATTACTTGAAAATGTAATTCTTGTATGGCTTCTGGATTAATAGGTAAAGTGCAGGATTTTTGATGTACAACAGCTAGAGTCTGATAGTAACAAAAGATCGCATCTTCTGCAACAGATTCAGGTACTTTGTTATTAAGAATGAGTTCTTTTATTCTTTTACTTGAAATTTTTTTATCTGTATAAATAGTAGTATAATTTTTCATATAGTGTAGAGGTATAATTTTTTCGAAATTATTAAATATATCTGGTCTCTGTTCTTGATAAGAAGCTAACTTTCCTTTATACTCACTAATTTCGCTTATTAAGTTTATTAATTTCCTTTTAAGTTCAACATTTATGTACTTGTCTTCGAAGAAATTTCGCACGCTGTGCCTCCTATTATTCCCCGACAACATAACATAAAATCATCCATCCTATTACAATCTGATGCTTTAGTTCTCTATTTATTAAGGAATTAAATTGATATTTTAGCTATTAATTTAATTCTGATTACAAAAGATTGTTCTCTCAAAATAATAAAAATTCATATCAAGAATTTTATAGTTATAATGTTAGCACGGAATTAATGAAAATGAAAGCCTTTCCATACGAATGTATAAAGTAATTTTAATATAGTAAATCCAAATAGGTAGTTGATATGAAAAATATAAGCTTTAGGAGATTTATATGCCATTATCGTTCCAGTAAGCAAGTATTTCTACTAATGAAATTAGAAATGCGGACGGAGAGAAAATGTAAACCTCTACTTCTATGCAATATAGGAATGTAAAATATGATAATAAAAAAGAAATAATTGTAGCATGCTAACCTCAAAAAACACCAAATATACACATATAAAATTTAGAAGGATGCATTCTGGTGATACAGGTTGGGTTAATCCGTATCATACCTGAACGAACGTTCTGCAGAAAAATTACCATAGCACAAAGCGACAGTAAAAACTACCGAATACGCACAAAAATATTATAAATATGAAAAATTTGTTAAATGTAGGGATTAAAACAAGCCTTATTACCATTTAAATGGTAATATCGACATGTAGGAATAAAAAATTTAAAAAGGGGGATAATTAATTATGATTAAAGTAAAACAAAAGCTGGTTACCTTGGCAACTACATTAGTATTAGGGTGTGGATTTACATTTGGTATAACACCTGCTTCTGCCGCATCGAACGAAAATACTACAGATCTTATTTCCACCTCGTCTTTTGAGAAACTACAGCAAATACATTTCACAGGCTATGTTGTTTCTGTTGATAGTAATTATATGACGATTGTGGATACACCAACCATGGAAAAAGCTCAAATGTATCAGGAAAATTGGTGGAATTTAGTTAACGAAAATAAAATATTGCTCGTTCCAGTTTTAGATAATAATTCTTATACTATAGGAGATAAATTAGATGTTTATTTTGAAGCAATGACTATGTCACTTCCTCCTATTGCGATGTCACCTATCGTTGAAAAAGTAGCAGAATAACCTAGGATACTAAAAAATAAGAGTTTGTACAAACTCTTATTTTTTATGAATGATATCCAACGGTTTAAAAATATTTCTGTTACAAGGAGCTTCTATTCGTATAATATTTCTATTTTGCAGATTAATTTCAGTTACAATCATGTAATGTAATTTGAAAACCGATTAACACCTTTGGCATGAATCAATTGTTAATATTGCATTACAATAATGTTAATATATAAATTTCGTTTGTATAAGAAGAGAAGAAAATGCTTCAATAATATAAGAAACAAAACCGGAGCGTAATTGATATATATTTTTTCGACAAACGAAAGGGGGATTTTCATGTTAACTGAATTACAAAAGAATTTTCCCTCAAAATTAAAGATCTCACCGAAAGAAAATATTCAATTTGATACCCTACGAGAATATAGGCGTTATGGAAGGATAGTCTCAAAAATTTCTCGAGAAAATCTTGTGTGAAAATTACTTTTAAATAATCGTGACGGACTATACTATGATTTAAATTCATTATTATATTATTTTTTAAATGATTGTCACTTTGAAGTTTATTGAATAGCCAATACTCTATATGATTCCAAAATAAAAAATGGAAAGCTGGTGAGGGCACGTAATAATTATTTTAGAGCATAAAAATACTAACTACATACTAGATGCTGGATTCGCTTCACACTTTCCTTTACATCCAATTTTCTTTAATGGTGATACTATTTACGTCTCCAACTGGAGAGTATCGTGTCCGTAACAAAATACAGCTAAAGGAACTTATGTATAAGAAATGATAAAGGAAAAAATGGAGAAACCTCATATTACCTTGGTTCTGAACCTAGTCATAATTAGTCTATTGGATATACTTTTTCTTTGGAGAAAATAAATGAAGATAAATTAAATAATAGACAAAACATGATTATAATGCATCCCCACTCCCCTTTAAATAGGGGATATATAATTTGTAAATTCATTAAAAACAATCATATTTCGCTTACAAAATAAAAATTCACACACACTCAATATGAAGAGAAACTAAAAAAGAAATTAATACGGAACAATACCATCGAATTTTCAAATAATTAGAAGTGTATTTTAGAAGTATAATAAAAATATTCCGAAAGTGTTTTTAGTGTATTAGAGAGTTGTGTTTTAGTTATTTATAAGGAGACTATTTTCACCTTCGATTTTTGCGAAATACTTACACATAGTATCAAGAAGAGGTTCTAACAAAATTGTTAGAACCTCTTTATCTATTCTCAACAAAAGATGATTTAAATTTTTTATTTAAACAGATTGATGTAGATCCGTATGTGAAATCCGATTTTTTGTTTCATTAAAAATGATAAATTCTTTATAGTTGGGGTGCCATACAATTAGGTAAGTTTCATTTTCATATTGTATGGCATCAAATTGACATGACGCTTTTCCTACTATATCGGATTGTCCAATTAGTATCAATCTTTTTTCTAAAATCCCATTAAACTGCTTAAAAAATCATTACACTCCTTCAGATAAGTATAAGTATATATTTATAAAAAGATATACTGTTTCCTCTTTTATAGCTGAATAAGAATTTTAAAAACAAATGAAAAAAATAATCCATATACAAAATAAGAGTAATTCTTTGGGTTGGTATATTAGTTAATTATTTAACGAGAGGTGTGTCTAAGCGAAACATTAAAAATAGTATTTGTAAACATAATTTTTCATACATGAATGAAAAGTGGTATATCCTTTTATTTATAGATATAGTCTAAACTATAGTTGTGCATGAGCTTGAGGAGGAAAAAGATAGGAATAATCATGGTATCATAAAAATTTATAGTATAGCAGATACAGATTAAATTCTTTATACATGCATGAGAGTATACATTTGGTATTAATAATATAGCAGAAGGGAGAATAGCGAATGTTAGAGCATGAAGCTGTATTAGTAAAAACATTTTTAGCTACATTTGGTGGTTTTTGCGGATACTTTTTCGGTGGATGGGATGTATTATTAAAGATTTTAGTGACTATGGTCTCCGTTGACTACATTACTGGAATGATTGCTGCAGGTTATAATGGGAAACTAAAAAGCAAAATTGGCTTTAAAGGTATTGCTAAAAAGGTAGTGTTATTTATTCTAGTAGGCGTTGCAACACAGTTAGACATGGTATTTGGGAGTAATAGCGCCATTCGAGAGGCAACAATCTTTTTTTTCGTGGGAAATGAACTAGTGTCTATCTCAGAAAATGCTGGACGCATGGGTATCCCGCTTCCACAGCCATTAATCAATGCCATAGAAACTTTAGGTGAAAAAAACAAACAAAGTACAAAAAAAGGAAAATAATAAAAGAAGTTAGTGAATCTAAATATATGTAGTACACAAAATTTTTTGGAAATTCTGTAACAGCAGAAAATATAATTTCATATATAATTAGAAGTAACAACAAAGCATCCTTCTACTTTTTAATATCCATTTAGCTCACCATCGTAAGGGTTAAAAATTGCAACCTTTTGATACTCCAAGGGAATATTCATAATTTGATATTCAATAGAAGTAATCTCCTTATTGTGCATTTTATAGGTGATTTGCTCCTTGTGTTTTTAAGCTTTCTTAAAAGAACAACAACGACATACTTTAAAAAGATATACATAAAATATTATAAAGGATGATGCGTTTGAGACAATTTAAAGAGATGTTAGACCAAGGAGCGATTCCCATTGGACTAACCGATCAATTCAGGAAACCATTACGTCAATTTGATGAGATACAATATAAAAATGAGGTCTATCTTATTATTTGGCATCCCATTTATAGAGAATTTGTAGGCTCTCATGAATCAGGAGATTGGATTCCTTATACTGAGTTACATCAATCTATCTGGATTAAAAATTTAAAAGAACATTTTGCGAATAGAAACTAAAGAGGGCTCCAACAGATTTGTTAGAACCCTTTTCAGATACTTCTTAGGGATTTCGTCAAAGAACGAAATTAAATATATCATACCATATATAAATAAAACATACATATAAAAAAAGACATCAAAAATAATAAGTCGTTTGTTTTCGAAATGAGTGTCTTTTTTGAAAGATAAATGCGGGCTGTAACATATTCTTTACAGCTCGCATTAAAACAGTTTATGATTCATCGTACAGATTAGATTTCTGTTTATAAGTGTTCCAAAGACATCGAAGGCTGCAAATCTGAATACGGTATAGAAAAATCAGGACAACAGCTTTTCTTATCAGTCATTAATTCGTATATTTTGATATTTATTATATATCGGAAAAATGTAATCTAAATACAGATTGCGGTTTTATTTATGTTATTATTTTTGAAATATTGCACATAGTGAAGAATTGATTGGCTACTATGACCTAGTAGTCAATAATATGGAAATTTACGTTTTTTCTACGGCGCAAGAAAGATTTTATAATCATATCTTACTTTAATATCTTAAGAAAACTAATATTATTTAAATAGGACTTGTGAACAATATTTACATATATATGAGGAATAGAAGGCTGAGTAACCCTTTTCTCAATATATAACGATGGCTATAAACGGGCTAAATTGGATCGAGTGGCTGATATACTTGAAATTAAAATCCTTACAAAAAGTTATAATAATTCTGATTACTCATTAGCAGTATTGTGAAAAACTAGGATTTATTATCGGATAATATTGGGCTTTGAAAAGCAAATAATTATAATGCATTTGTCGTATAAAGGTATCAAGCTATCTTTATACTAATAAAGATGGAGAACTTTCACAATTTATTGGAAATAATCTAAAACTAAGTATATTATTCAATATACTGTAAAGGGAACCCCGCTATTTATTGGAAAAATAATAATTAAACCTTGTTTATGGATACAAAAAAACTTTATTGATTTTCAGACTATAACAAAAAATCAATTCAGGCGCATATTCTTCGGAAATTTATTTACTTTTTAAAAATCAAAGTGAATACGAAGCTTTGAAAAATAAATTTATTATTTGAGAAATAAAATCACTTGAACTCTTGTCGCAAATGCTAAAGCCTGAGAATTGGATACTATCAGAAAACATGCAAATGAAAGGTGAAGGACTCATAGAGATTTTGGGAAATAGTTATTTTAAACAATTCATTAAATTGGAAGATGATTCAACCTATTTTCTAAGACTATCTTTCAAGGGAACAGGTAGGGTACCCATGATTGATGAATCTAGTTATTTAGTTTTCGCAAATGTTAAGGATGAAAATTTTACTAGAGTTATTAAAAAATTTGTCTTCAAAGGGTGAGTGTTTTATTGGTATTTATGGTACCTATGTAGAAAATGCAAGTATTATTTTTCTAATGTATTTATTGTTAAAGAGTAGAAAAGATATAATATTTAATTATACAAAAATTAATAGAATACCTTTTGAAAGTAATATTATTCCAAAAGGAAAAAGTTTTTTTATTTGTACACGCTGATAAAAGAAAGATTTCTTATAATATTGCATTCAGTTATCATCGAGATAAACTTGAATCATTACTTTTAGAAAAGTTAGCTCCCCGGTCCTTATTCTCCATGTAATTAAGGTCTTGAACTATCCCCACTTTCACTTCGTTTAGAAGTGAGGGATTCCTAAGTAAAGAGTTCTATCGAACTCTAATTGATTAGGCTAACCCCGCAGTCCTTGCGGTTAGAAGCCTTATTGCTTCATTCTTTAGATTGATACTCGCGTTAATATCCCTATCATGGTTTGTACGACAAGAAGGACAGTCCCATTCACGTAGGTTTAGATTTTTAACGTCTTTATTTTGATATCCACAACAAGAACGTAATTGGCTGGAAGCAAATGTTTTCGATACGACAATGACTTGTTTGCCATACCATTTTGCTTTGTATTCTAACATGAATCGAAATTGCGACCAAGATACCTCAATAATTGCTTTTGCTAACTTATGATTTTTTAACATATTCGATACTTGCAAATCCTCTATACCGATAACATCGTGGTTTTTGATGATTTCAGTTGAAATTTTGTCCAAGTAATCTTTTCTAGTATTTGATATGAATTCTAGCTATCTTTACTCTTTGTTTATTCCAGCGAGAAGATCCTTTCATTCTTCTAGAAAGAACACGCTGTGTTTTCGGAAGTTCTTGTACTTCTGTTTCAACTAATAGTGACACAAAATATCTACCAGAAGGGGTTCGTCTAACAGTCGCATTTACAATACGCCCCTCTACTTCGCGACTTTTAGCAAATCGAACAAGGCCTAGTTTCGGTAACTTTATTTTGTTCCCTACAACGGCAATGTTTTCATTTGTTTGTTTTGTGGTATAAGATTGTACGTTGTTCTTCTTAGATTTAAAACGCGGTGCGCTGTTTTGTTTTTTGAAAAGCGTGTATAAGCATCCGCAAGGTTGCGAACAGACGACTGAATCGCAATACTATCCACTTCTTTTAGCCAAACAAGCTCTTTCTTCATGGCAGGTAGTTTGGCAGAGAATGTACCATAGGTCAAGCCTTTTCCTGTCTCTTTGTATACTTGATCCCATAAGGATAGGAAATGATTGAATACAAAGCGAGAACACCCAATCGTTTTGTTGATTAGAATTGCTTGTGCCTGATTTGGATAGATACGAAACTTATAGGCTTTATTCATCATTATGTAATTCACCTCCATTTCGGTATATGACTATTATACACCGAACATACATTCGATAGATAGTGGAGTAACACTTTCTGTATATCTAACAATTAAGATGGCTTCCTGCCATCCCTTGTTCGAATTCATCTCCCACCTACTCACTGGGCTGTGGCCCTTCACGCTCCTTGAGGAAGGAGTCTTCTTGGCTAAAATAATAAATAGATCTGTTTTAATATAAGGGATTTGTGCCCTTCTCGTTATATTCTTTTATTAGCCCCAAAAACTAGTGCAACTAAATATTTTTATAATTACACTGATTAAATACTTTATTTTTGGGAGTAAGATTTATGCTGAAATGTAATAAAATTCGTTCCATTTTCTGTATTTTCTCATAAAATGTTTCATATGCTTTAAATTGTAGTAAAGAAAAACAGTACAAACTTAAAAGGACTTTAGTAATTTAATAAAAAAAGGGGATAGTTTATGGAAATAAATAATCAAAACCAATGTGTGCCTTACAATTGTTTAAGTAATCCTAAGGAGATAATATTAGGCGAGGAAAGGCTAGAAACAGGGAATACTGTAGCAGACATTTCATTAGGGCTTATTAATTTTCTATATTCTAATTTTGTACCAGGAGGAGGATTTATAGTAGGTTTACTAGAATTAATATGGGGATTTATAGGGCCTTCGCAATGGGATATTTTTTTAGCTCAAATTGAGCAATTGATTAGTCAAAGAATAGAAGAATTTGCTAGGAATCAGGCAATTTCAAGATTGGAGGGGCTAAGCAATCTTTATAAGGTCTATGTTAGAGCGTTTAGCGACTGGGAGAAAGATCCTACTAATCCTGCTTTAAGGGAAGAAATGCGTATACAATTTAATGACATGAATAGTGCTCTCATAACGGCTATTCCACTTTTTAGAGTTCAAAATTATGAAGTTGCTCTTTTATCTGTATATGTTCAAGCCGCAAACTTACATTTATCTATTTTAAGGGATGTTTCACATGCCCATCAACTTAAAAATCTTCACTACCCCCAAGTGTAAAAAAACGTTATTCTTTCTAAAAAAGCTAGACTAGAAAGGATGACGTTTTCTTATGAATCTCTCGAT
>NZ_JAKUFX010000109.1:0-19884 GCF_022663635.1 Bacillus cereus group sp. BfR-BA-01356
GACCTGTCATGATGTTAATAATGAAACGAAAGAAAAAAAAGATTTAAAATGGTGGCAACTCTCACTTATTGGGATTGGTTGTACGATAGGGACGGGCTTTTTTTTAGGATCTAGTATAGGAATTAAAATAGGTGGTTCTTCAATTATTCTTATTCTTATTTTAACTGGATTCACTACATATATTGTATTTGAGGCATTGGCAAAAATGGCTGTAGAAGATCCACAAAAAGGATCTTTTCGCATTTATTCAAGAAAAGCTTTTGGAAATTGGGCGGGTTTTAGTCATGGATGGACATATTGGTGTTCTGAACTGCTTATTATGGGTAGCCAGTTAAGTGCGTTAGGAATCTTTTCACGCTACTGGTTTCCTAAAATACCATTATGGATATTTGCTACTATATATGGAGTAGCGGCTATATTAATTATTTTTATAGGGGTAAAAATATTCGAACGTTTAGAGAAATGGATGGCTATTATAAAGATTGCTGCTATTATGGGGTTTATTGTAATTGCTATTTTGGTTATTTTAGGATTTATAAAGGGTGGTTTATATAAAGCACAAATTCCGCGGAATTTTAAAGATTGGTTTCCAAATGGATTAAAAGGCACATGGTCCTCTCTAATTTATGTATTTTATGCATTTGGAGGAATTGAAATTATGGGGTTAATGACAATAAGGCTTAAAGACCCTAAAGATGCAAAGAAATCAGGAAGAGTAATGTTAATGATTTTAACGATTATTTACGTAGTCTCTTTAGGGTTGGCAATTATGATGGTTCCATTAAACCAGTTTAATACGAAAGAAAGTCCTTTTGTAATAGCATTACAAGATTATAATTTGCCGTACGTGCCATTTATTTTAAATGTGGTATTAATTTTAGCGGGTTTTTCAACATTAGTTGGTTCATTATTTGCAGTGACAAGTGTATTAATGAATTTAGCTGAAGAGGGAGATGCACCTGCAATGTTTGCTAAAAAAAATAAAAAAAACATCTCTTTTTCAGCCTTAATTCTTATTATAATTGGACTTGGTGCTTCTATCCTTAGTGCTTTATTCCTACCCAAAAATATATATGAATATGTAACAACTGCAGCTGGATTAATGTTGTTATATACATGGAGTTTAATTCTTCTTTCATTTTGGAAATTAATGAATCCCAAAGGTTGGATGCAGATAAAAAGTATTATTGGTCTTATTATGATTGCATTAGCTGTTAGTGGAACATTATTGCAAAAAACAACCCGTTTCGGTTTCCTAGTGAGTTTGTTGTTTTTAGGAATAGTTATTCTTGTTACTATAATTGTTCATTTTATCTCAAGAAAAAGAAATACAACTATATGAAGTATCTTTCTTTTCACAATAGGAATAGTATGTCAGAAATAAATAATAGAAGTTATCGGAAAATAATTTGGTAAGTTTGAAAACCAAAATATAATCCATAAATAATAAGTGATACGCCAGATACTACCGTTATAAGAGACAATATACGAGCATTCAAAATTTTACGAAACATACTAGATGTACTTGCCATCGTAATATCCCATATAAAAATACCTAAAATAATCCCTAAGCTATATAACAAAAGCTGCTCTTTATTATAAGAAGAAGCGGCTTTTGCTAATATCGAGCCGAAAATGCCAAGCCAAAATAGGATTGTTAATGGATTAGATAAAGACATAAAGAAACCAGAAAAGAAGCTTTTAATAATTGAATCGTCATTTCTAGTATTACTAATGCTAATTTGATTCGCGTTTTTTAAACTTTCGATGCCTGTATAGATTAAAACAAAAGCTCCGAAAGACCATAAGAAAAGTTTTATAATATCTTTTTCAAGGAAATGAATTACACCTAAATAAATAAGTGCCATGTAGATAACATCTGCAAGTAAGGCTCCTATGCCGAGAATCCAAGCGTGAAAAAAACCACTTCTAATACCCTTTTCTAACTGTGCAGCATTTATAGGCCCCATTGGAGCAGATAATGATAAACCCAAGAAAACATAGCTTAAAAATATCCCCACGTATAACATGCTCCTCCCACTAAATTTGATCTATATTAAATCTATTCAGTGGTTAAAGTTTGTACAACTAAATAATAAAAAGCAGAGGGGATTATTTATTTTTATGCAAGTATTTTATTATTCGAGAAAATGGACACTTTGATGGAATTGTCTCATCATCACGTAAAAAATATTGCTGCCATTCATAATTATCTTTTTGACCATAATCTTTGAGAGAAGGATGAATAGGAGCTTTATCATAAGCGGCTAGACGTTGACGTATTAAGTTTTTTAGTTTTCTACTGCGTTTCTCAGAGCTCATAATCCCCTGTAAAACCCATCTAGGGGTTAAAGCGAGCATCATACATGAAAAATGTCTACTTTGTCTATTGACATGGGCGGGTGTAGCGCAGTAAACGAAATATGATTCATTATGAAAGCAAAATTCCCAAGTGTTTTCCATAGGGTCATTTGGAATGTGTGTAGGCCATTCCATCTCGTCCAAACGGCTAGTTGTATTAAGAAGAGACCAATAAATATGTTCAAAATCTTCAACTGTGGTTTCTCGCTCTAAATCTATTGGTGTATGAATAAAAACAATAAATGAGGCGTATTGACCTGTTTCTCTAGAACATTCAGTATATTCTTTAAGTAATGCAGCAAAATCCGCACTAGTACTCATATCTCTAGGATCACCAATGAATCCGTATCTGAGGTGATTGGCTGTAAAACCGTGTTGGGCTGGTATACAAGGGAAAGGTTTATTTTTATCTGTCATTTTCAATTTGAAAGAACGAAAAGCTTCTTGTTGCCAATGTGGAAGGGTAGTAAAAATTTTTTGTAAAGAGTCTTTATCATAAAGTATAGTCATCTTTTTATCCCTCCTAAGTCATAATATATAGCCTATTAATTACTTAGAAATAGGTGACTAACACAGCAAGAATAATTGTTTTTCGTTTTATTAAAATGAAATAATTTAATGGGTACCCCCTGTAACGAGTTACTTTAATATCTAATAATGTATAAATTTAAGTAACTATAAAATTTGAAAAAATATGTAGGTACAATGTTCACATTTATATTTTCTAACTAGTATGGTTTATAACGAAATAAGAAAGGATGTATTATGATGTGGATTTTTAAAGAAGAAAAAATTAAATTTATAGATTGTAAAGGCGAAGAAGTCATTTTGAAAATCAAAATTAAGGATATAAAAAAGTAGGGAAGAGGAATTAGGTCTATTTTATTGTGATTAACATAGAAGAATGGAAAAAATGATAAATTAGGTTGAAATGAATTCATATAGTATAGGCCCTTTTTGAATTTTTTTGCATAATGTAGAATGAATGCATATTAAGGAGGAACATCTATGTCTTATCCTAATCAATTAGCTTGGCATGAAACATTGGATTTACATGAATTAGTAGCATTCCAAGCGAATGGTTTAATTAAATTAAAAAAATCAGTTAGAAATGTACCAGATCAAGCACTTCAATCGTTATATATTAAAGCTATAAATGCTATACAAAACAATTTACAAGAGTTAGTACAGTTTTATCCATATGCTCCTGGATTTCAATCGCAACATCGTGATGACACTGGATTTTACGCTGGAGATTTGCTTGGGTTAGCAAAGACATCTGTTCGAAATTATGCAATAGCGATTACTGAAACTGCAACACCGCGACTTAGAGAAGTTTTAACCCGTCAAATAAATAGTGCTATACAATTACACGCACAGGTTTTTAATTTTATGTATGAACGTGGTTACTATCCAGCTTATGATTTAAAGCAGCTATTAAAAAATGATGTGCAGAATGTGCAAAAGGCGATACAAATGCAATATTAAAATGAAGATATGGAAATTATCTTTAGAGAAAAACTATAGTTTATATAGGTCAAACAGTTAAGACTAAATGGTAATTTCCATTGTTAATAAATTGATTAAATTCTACTAATATAAATTCATTCTAAAATATTTAAGAAATTATACAAAGGCTGTTTTAGAATACGAGAATCTATATTTAAGAACTTGTTAGAGAATTATTTTTTAAATAGAAGTAGATGTTTGTATAATATGTGGTGATTATTGGTAAAAAAAGTTGTTATCGGGAATCTCTTGAACTAGAATTTTTAGTACAAGCTATAACGGATGTTTGTACATGTTTTAAACAGGAGAGTCATTCATTTTGAATTAACTTTGTTTAGTTTTCATTTGAAAAACAAACAAAAAATAAAAAAGTAGAAATAAAATATATAAATTCCAAACACTTGGAATTGTAGATATTCCGAAATAGATTCCTCCAGGTAATAACCAAATACTGCAAATTAAAATCAAAATATTTTCTCTTTTAACTATTGAAATGAACGCCCAAAAAGAGGGGAGTAATAACATGAAAAGAACCGTGATGAAAAATTCTTTATTAGATAGTTGATCGCTATACGGATTAAAATATAGAAATAATAGCGAAAGTAAAAAGATACTTATAGATGAAATCAATCCTACATAAACATGTATATTGTTTTTCATAATTAAGATTCTCCCTTCAATAACAATCTACTTATAATTCTATTTTCAAAAACAAATTTTATGTAATTGTACTATAAATAAAAAAGCAGTTAGCAAAAGCTAACTGCAGTGAGAAATTTACATCCATGAAATTAAGGAGTATAACTATCTCATGGGTTAAGTATAGTATGAACAAAAAAATTGAGCTTATACTAAAAAATTAAAAAGAGCAGTTATTGATTATGACTGCTCTTTAATGGCAAGAAATAAAGCCTGGGTAAGAAGCAGACTTTATTATATGTAGTGTTTGCGAAATTTCAATTTTTATTCCAAAAAGTAGTGCTATTCTTAGAATATAGATATTGCCTACATTCAGTTTTTTAACAGATTAAGTTTAAAAGCTTTTAAAGGATGATTTTGCATTATACTTTGATTCATTAATATAAAAATAAACAAAGTATTTCCGCGTTTAATGCATCTTTTTATCTATATATTTTCCGTAATCAGGTACAGCAATTTTATCAAATTCTTGAACGAGTGTTTTGAGGCTTGTTGATAGCAATTCACCCGACATCGGTATTCCATGTCCAGTAACAGCGGTTAGAGGCTTTAACTTTTCTAGCTTAAGAACTGACTCTTTAGCGGCTTTCCAGTTTGTTGTTAAATAGCGAGGCGGACCGCTTATTTCCTGTTCTTGAGTTATGACTTTATATAGATACTCCTGTTTCACTGTAACAAAAGCGTCCCCAGCAATTAAAGTTCGGTCTTTTTCTCGGAATAATGAAATATGCCCTGGAGTATGTCCTGGTGTATGAATCCATCTAAACTCTGGCATATGGGGAACAGTTCCATCGGTAGGTAGCGCTTTTACATTATTTCCTAAGTCAATTGGTTCGTTTGGGAACAGAGGAGACATTTTCGCTACCATACCACCTTCAACTGTAGGGTCTGGTTCTGGATAGCTTTGTTGTCCGGTCAGGAACGGTAGCTCCATTTGATGTGCATAGACGGGAACATCCCAATGCTTGATGAGTTCAATTATCCCCCCAACATGATCAAAATGACCGTGAGTTAAAATAATTGCTTTTGGGCGACTATTGGTACCAAATCGATCCTCAGCGATAGAGATAATTTCATTTGCACATTTAGGCATTCCAGCATCAACTAAAACAAAATCATTGGTATGCGGATTTCCAACAAAGCATATATTGACAATTTGAATCGTGTAACAAAATAAATCAGGTAATACTTCGATGCCGTGACCACTTTCAATTGAAGTTGCTGGAATAAACTTGTAATCACTTCCATAATTCATTTCATTGTCCAATTTTTCTCCCCCTTAAGTTATTTTCATACATATTATAGTTCCCTAATTTTAAAAATCCATTTTGGAGGATGTCGTTTTATAAATACAATTTCATTCATTTCCTTTAGTATTTCGCATTCCGTTTACTTATACATAGAGTGCATATTCAAATTTATTTCTATCGTAATTCAGAAAGTCTCTACTTGAAGTAGGCATCCACCTATGAAAAATTTATAGTATATCAACTTTGTTTCTTACTCGTTTATTACATTTACTATCACAAGTACTCTTATTAAAATGAGGAGAGAAACGTACTTGATTATAGAAAGTTTTTAATTTGAGAGGAGGAACTATCATATGGCAAAGGTACTAATGTTTAATTTTCCAGGGGAAGGACATGTGAACCCAACTCTTGCTCTTATTGAAGAATTAGTAAAAAGAGGAGAAGAAGTTGTTTACTATTGTGTAGAAGAGTATAAGGGGAAGATTGAAAAAACAGGAGCTTCGTTTCGTCCATATGAAAATTTTTTAGAAAAAGTAGACATGTTGGAAAGAATGAATGGAAAAATAAATTCCTCTGAACTATTGTTACACATGGTAAAATCCATGGACAACATAATAAAGATTATTATAGAAGAGCTGAAAGAAGAAAAGTATGATTACGTAATATATGATAATAATTTTGCAGTAGGATGGATGATAGCTGAATCATTAAATTTACCTAAAATCTCTTCATGTACAACATTTGCAGTTACGAAAAAGTTATTTAACGTATTGATGAATAATCACAATGAAGGGGACAAAAAGTCACCTCTTTATCAAGAAGTTACGCATATTCTAGAAAAGTGGCAAAAGGTATGTGGTTTTTCTATGAATCAAAAGAAAAATGTAATGACGTGTGCTGGAAATATTACTATCGTATATACCTCTAAATTTTTTCAACCTGATGTGGAGGAATTGGATGATTCTTATATCTTTGTTGGACCCTCTATTACATCACGGAAAGATGTACAAGAAGTTGTTTTTAAACAAAAGGAAGAAGAGAAACTCATTTATATCTCTATGGGAACTGTATTTAATCAACAGATGGATTTTTATTACATATGCTTTGAAACATTTAAAAATTTTCCTGCTACAATCATATTGTCCGTAGGAAAACATATCGACATCAACCAATTGAAAAATATCCCACCCAATTTCAAAGTTTATAATTATGTGCCTCAGTTAGAGGTCTTGAAACAAGCTAATCTTTTTATTACACATGGGGGAATGAATAGTTCTAGTGAAAGCTTATATTTTGGTGTTCCTATGATTGTTATACCAGTTATGGGAGATCAACCGATAGTGGCTCAAAGAATAGAAGATTTAAAAGCTGGCATACAATTAAATCTAAAAAAGCTTACTCCAGTAATATTACATCATGCAGTAATAGAGATATTATCGAATAATGTATACTTAGAAAATAGTCATAAAATCAAATGTACTTTAAAAGATGCTGGTGGATATCGTAAAGCCGCTGACACAATAGAAATATTTAAGTTAAATATGGGTATTAAATAAGATGCCCCAGTTGCAAAACAGAGCAGCTGGGGCATCTTATTATTTTCTTCCTAACTTAATTATATCATGTAATTTACGTTCGAAATAGACTGTTTCTTCTCATTTACTACTGTTACAATCAAGAACACATGAATAGTAAGGAGAGGTGCCAAATGAGTTCTTTCGTTCTCGATTTTCAGGAAATAGAAAAAACGCAGCTTTTTCTCGTTGGTGGAAAAGGATTGAATTTAGGGGAGTTATCCAATATTCAAGGGATACAAGTGCCAGAAGGATTTTGTGTTACAACGGTAGGGTATGAACAGGCCATCGGAAAAAATGGAGCGTTTCAAACTTTATTGAATCAATTAGCAATGCTAAAAATTGAGGAACGAGATCGAATTGGTGAAATTAGTAAGCAGATTAGAGAAGTCATTATGGCGGTGGAAATTCCAGTTGATGTAGTGGAATCAGTAGCTCATTATCTCTCGCACTTTGGCGATAAACATGCGTATGCAGTGCGGTCTAGTGCTACTGCTGAAGATTTACCGTATGCCTCGTTTGCTGGTCAACAAGATACGTATTTAAATATTATTGGAAAAGAAAACATTTTGCAGCATATAAAAAAATGCTGGGCTTCTTTATATACAGATCGAGCAGTTATATACCGAATGCAAAACGGTTTTGATCATAATCAAGTTTCTATATGTGTTGTCGTTCAAAAAATGGTTTTCCCTGAAGCTTCAGGGATTTTATTTACTGCGGATCCAATTACTTCGAATAGGAAGGTGTTATCAATCGATGCCAGCTTTGGACTTGGCGAGGCGCTAGTATCTGGATTGGTTTCTGCCGATAATTATAAGGTAAAAGAAGACGAAATCGTCGAAAAGGTCATCGCAACGAAAAAATTAGCCATCTATGGACGAAAAGAAGGCGGAACAGAGAGAAAGAAAATTGCTCCTAATCAGCAAAAAATTCAAACACTTACTGAACAACAGATTTTACAACTAGCACGCATCGGAAGACAAATCGAAGCTTATTTTGGTTGTCCGCAAGATATTGAATGGTGCTTAGTTGATGATACAATTTATATAGTCCAAAGCAGACCGATTACGACTTTATATCCAATTCCAGAAGTAAATGATGGGAAAAATCACGTGTATATATCAGTTGGTCACCAACAAATGATGACCGATGCGATGAAACCATTAGGTTTATCTTTTTTCCTGTTAACGACTAGTGCACCTATGTGTAAAGCTGGAGGCAGGCTATTTGTTGATGCTACGCAAAGACTAGCTTCACCTGCTAGTAGAGATTACTTAATAAACACTTTAGGTAAATCGGATCCGCTCATACGAGATGCATTAACGACTGTAATTGAGCGAAAGAATTTTATTGAATTGTTATCGGATGATGAAAAAGAAAAGGATCTTAGTAAAAAAGTGCCACCTGCAAGTTCGCAACCACAACCTGAAAACGATCCGGAAATCGTTACGAATTTAATAAAGAATAGTGAATCATCAATAGAAGAGTTAAAACGAAACATGCAAACGAAATCAGGCGTAGATGTACTTGATTTTATTTTAGAAGACATTCAGCAATTAAAGAAAGTATTATTTAACTCGCAAAGTATAGCTATCATTATGGCAGGTATGAATGCTTCATCATGGATTAATGAAAAGATGGAACAATGGTTAGGGGAAAAGAATGCAGCAGATGTACTTTCACAATCTGTACAACATAATATTACATCAGAAATGGGGCTAGCGTTATTGGATGTGGCAGATGTGATTCGGCCGTATCCAGAAGTCATTACGTATTTACAGCATGTAGAAGATGACAGCTTTTTAGATGAATTAATTCAGTTTAAAGGCGGGGAAAAAGTTCGGGATGCAATCGGGGCGTTTCTAAGCAAATATGGAATGAGATGCAGCGGAGAAATCGACATTACGAAAACGCGCTGGAGTGAACAGCCAGCTACAATTATACCGATGATTTTGAATCATATAAGGGACTTTGAATATGGTGCTAGTAAACGGAAGTTTGAAGAAGGGCTGCAGGAAGCTTTGAAAAAAGAAGAAGAGCTGTTAGAGCGATTGCAGCACTTGCCGGATGGGGAACAAAAAGTAGAAGAGACGAAGAGAATGATTTGTAACCTCCGCAATTTCATCGGTTATCGTGAATATCCGAAATACGGCATGATTCATCGTTATTTCATATATAAGCAGGCATTACTGAAAGAAGCAGAGAAACTTGTGCAAAATAATGTTCTGGATGAAATAGAAGATATATACTATCTAACTTTTGAAGAACTTTACGAAGTCGTCCGCACAAATAAACTAGATTATAAGATTATTCATAAACAAAAAAATGCGTACAAATTATATGAAAAACTAACACCCCCGCGTGTTATCACGTCTGATGGAGAAATCATTACAGGTAAGTACAAACGCGAAAATCTCCCAGCTGAAGCTATTGTAGGTTTGCCTGTTTCTTCTGGAGTGGTTGAGGGGAGAGCACGCGTTATTTTAAATATGGAAGACGCGAATTTGGAAGAGGGAGATATATTAGTTACGGCATTTACTGATCCTGGCTGGACACCTTTGTTTGTTTCTATAAAAGGGTTAGTCACTGAAGTCGGCGGGCTTATGACGCACGGAGCAGTAATCGCACGTGAGTATGGCCTACCAGCAGTTGTTGGAGTAGAGAATGCTACGAAACTAATAAAAGACGGGCAACGAATTCGGGTACATGGAACAGAAGGATATATTGAAGTGTTGTAGTTGTATTTTAGATAAATAAAGAAATCGTCCACTAAATATAGTGGACGATTTCTTTATGATTTTAATAGTTTTATCAACTTTCATCAATATTTTCTGGAATATTGATGAATCAGAATGTATGTTCATCTAAAATAAAGGATTTTTTCAAAAATATTACAAATTCAGACAATATATTGATTATTATCTGAATTTTCTGTAATATATAAACGTTGTATCGTATTTAATATTGGGGAGGAATGGGGATGAAGAAAAAGCCTTTTAAAGTGCTGTCTACGCTTGCGGCGGCAGCTGTGCTTAGTTGCACGTTTGGGTATGGGGGTCAATCTGTTTATGCGGCAACATCGTCTAATGGGGAAACTTTAAGTCCGATTGATGAAAATTTAATTCAAGAGGAGCGTTTAGCAGATGCGCTCAAGAAACGCGGTGTAATTAGTGAATCTACGTCGAAAGAAGACACATTAAAAGCTGTTGAAAAATACGTAGAGAAGAAAAAAGGAGAAAATGCGGGAAAAGAACCAGCAGCGGGGGATAGTGTTACGAGAGAAGCTGCTGACTTTTTGAAAAAAGTTAAAGATGCAAAAGCAGGTGAGAAAGAAAAAGCAGATCAACCTGCTAGTGGTCCAGTAGCGGGACAAGAGCCGGTTAAAGGGGGATTAAACGGCCAAGTACCAACTACTTCAGCGAAGCAAAAACAATATAACGGTGATGTTCGTAAAGATAAAGTTCTCGTATTGCTAGTAGAGTTTGCGGACTTTAAGCATAACAATATTGATCAAGTACCAGGTTATATGTATTCAAATGATTTTAATCCAGAACATTATCAAAAAATGTTATTTGGTAATGAGCCATTTACACTCTTTGATGGTTCAAAAGTACCAACATTTAAACAATATTATGAAGAGCAATCTGGTGGTAGTTATACAGTAGATGGCACAGTAACAAAGTGGTTGACAGTTCCTGGTAATGCGGCAGATTATGGCGCAGATGCAGGAGATGGCGGTCATGATAATATGGGACCAAAAGGACCTCGTGATTTTGTAAAAGAGGCATTAAATGCGGCTGTAGAAAGTGGTATTGATTTATCTGAATTTGACGAATACGATCAATATGACAATAATGGTGATGGCAATAAAAATGAACCAGATGGTCTGATTGATCACTTAATGGTCATTCACGCTGGAGTTGGGCAAGATGGGGGCGGTGGTAGACTAGGTGATGATGCAATTTGGTCACATCGTTGGCACCTTGGAACACCATATCCAATTGAAGGAACAAAAGCAAAAGTTGATAACTGGGGCGGTAAGATGGCAGCATACGACTACACAATTGAGCCAGAAGACGGAGCGGTTGGTGTATTCGCACATGAATTTGGTCATGATTTAGGTCTTCCAGATGAGTATGATACGAAGTACACAGGAGCAGGTGAGCCAATTAACTCCTGGTCTGTTATGAGTGGCGGTAGCTGGGCTGGTAAAATTGCAGGAACAACGCCACCGAGTTTCTCTCCGCAAAACAAAGAGTTCTTTCAAAAGAACATAGGTGGAAACTGGGCCAATATTGTAGAGGTTGACTATAATAAATTAAATCGTGGTATTGGCTATGCGACGTATTTAGATCAAAGTGTAACGAAATCAAATCGTCCTGGTCTGATTCGTGTTAACTTACCAGATAAAGAGGTAAAAGGTATTCAGCCTGCATTCGGTAAGAAGTACTACTATAGTACAAAAGGTGATAACCTTCATACAACATTAGAAACGCCAGTGTTTGATTTAACAAATGCAACAAATGCGAGGTTTGATTATAAATCAATGTATGAAATTGAAACGGATTATGACTTCCTTGAAGTACATGCAGTGAAAGAAGATGGTACGAAAACGTTAGTGGATCGAATTGGTGAAAAAAATGTAAAAAATGGTCTAGACACAACAGATGGTAAATGGGTAGATAAGTCTTATGACTTAAGCAAATTCAAAGGTCAAAAAGTAAAATTAGTATTCGAATACATTACAGATGGTGGTTTAGCGCCGACCGGTTTTACTTTTGATAATGCTACATTAACTGTAGATGGAAATGTTGTGTTCTCTGATGATGCAGAAGGCGAAACGAAATTTAAATTAAATGGTTTTGTTGTAGCAGACGGTTTTGATAAGAAGAAGCATAACTACTATTTAGAGTGGAGAAACTATGCTGGTGCTGATCAAGCGTTAAAATATAGCAGTGGTGTACCGTATAATACAGGTCTGCTAGTATGGTATGCAGACTCTAGTTTTACAGATAATTGGGTTGGTTTACATCCAGGTGAAGGTTTCTTAGGAGTTGTTGACTCTCACCCAGAGGCAATTGTTGGAACACTAAACGGCAAACCAACTGTTAAAAATAGTACACGATTCCAAATCGCAGATGCTGCGTTCTCCCTTAACCAAACGCCAGCATGGAAAGTGGTATCTCCAACACGTGGAACATATGATTACAAAGGATTACCAGGTGTAACGAAGTTTGATGACTCTAAATTGTATATAAATGATTTAATCCCAGATGCAGGACGTAAATTACCGAAATTTGGATTGAAATTTGAAGTAGTTGGACAAGCAGATGATAATTCTGCAGGTGCAGTTCGTTTATATCGTTAATAATGTAGAAGCTGTTGAAGGGGAGTCCTTTCAACAGCTTTTTTTACAGAAACATAAATTTCAAGTTATTAATAAAATAATAGAAATTACTAAGCAAGCGGGCTTATTTCTTTAAGCCAGCAGCATAAAAAGGTCCATGAACTGCGATTGTTGATAAAAAGCGAGCAATCTCCTCAGGTGTTTCTTTTTGTCCATTATTTAACCATTGTTGGATGACACCTATATGTGCAGATGCCATATAAGAAGTTAAATATTCGCTTGGAACAAGTAAATTCTCCTTATTAATGAGAGGACCATTCGTATCTTCAAATAATGTTTTCCACATAAAGTCTTTCAGTTTTGTTTGGAAAGATAAATCTCCTTTCGGACTTAGTACAGCTCTCATAAAATCACTATTTTCATTTAGAAATTCAAGAATAGAAGTGATAAGTATAAATGGCATTGTTGGAGAAGGATTTGATCCAAGGTCAGCAATAACTTCCGGGAATTTCTGTTTAGCAATGCTAGAAAACTCGTACATAATGTCTTCTTGGCATTTTGTCATTAAATCAAATTTATCTTGATAGTGCGCATAGAAAGTACCGCGATTAATGTTTGCTTTCGTTGTAATATCTTTCACTGTAATGGCGTCAAAACCTTTTTCTTCAATTAGCTCCACCAATGCATTTCGTATGGCAGTTTTCGTACGAACAACACGCAAATCTAAATTATTATCGCGCAAAGCATATCCCTCCTTAATTTTACTCAACACATTTGGAAAATGTGTCTTATAACCAACACATTCACGATTTTTGATTATTGTATAAGGTTCAACTCGAACATATAATTCAAAATATAAATAAACAACACGTTGTTGGTTATTATAGATCAAATTAAGGGAGGAGAAAAGAAAATGTTTAAAAATAAACTTTTATTTTTATCACCAGTTATTGCACTACTTGTTGTTTTTATTTTTTCATTAACGCTATTTCCAACTGTTCAACCGCAGCCGAAAAACTTGCCAATTGCAATTGTAAATGAGGATCAAGGTGTAGAAATTCCAAATCAACCGAAAATGAATATGGGGCAAACGATCGTTGATAACATGAAAAAAACAGCGAAATCAGAGGAAGAACCCGCAGTAAAGTGGGTAGAAGTAAAAAATAAAGAAGCCGTTCAAAAGGGATTAAACAATAAAGAGTATTACGCGGCATTAGTCATCCCGAAAGAATTTAGCGCAAAACAAGCGTCGTTACGAACACCACAGCCATCTTCACCTGAGATAGAAATATATATTAATCAAGGAATGAATACGGCTGCATCAACTATGGCAGGGCAAATATTACAGGCGATTGTTGATAATATGAACAATACTGTTCGTACACAAATATTAGAAGGGTTGAAAGCAAAAGGAGCTACTGTAACAACAAATCAAGCTGAGAAATTAGTAACACCTATTGTAAAGAACGTGAAAAATGTGAATGAGGTCGGCAAAAATAGTGCGAACGGTAACTCACCAATATCATTATTCCAGCCGTTATGGATTGCAAGTTTAGCTAGTGCAGCGATTATTTTTATTGCGATTAGTAAAATGCCAGTAAGCTCAAGAAAAGAAAACTTTCTGTTAAAAGTAAAACAAATCGTAACAGGAGCTATTGCGACACTTGTAATTGGGTTTGGTCTTACATGGATTGCAGATGGGATGGTAGGGTTAAATATTTCGAACTTCACGGATACAGCTCTATTCTTATCCATTACTTCTTTTAGTTTCTTCTTAATGATATCTGCAGTACTATCATTAGTTGGGCTAAAAGGAATCGGTTTATTCGCTTTATTACTATTCTTCGGGGCACCGTTATTATCATTAGCA
This sequence comes from Bacillus cereus group sp. BfR-BA-01356, assembly GCF_022663635.1. NCBI lineage: Bacteria > Bacillati > Bacillota > Bacilli > Caryophanales > Bacillaceae > Bacillus > Bacillus cereus group sp. BfR-BA-01356. The sequence goes on from NZ_JAKUFX010000109.1 coordinate 14,614, forward strand.
CCTGAGATGTTGTCTCCGTTTTATCAAGACTGGGTTTACTCATGGTTACCAATGAAATTTATGATTGAAGGCCTAAGAGAAATCTTCTTCTTCGGAAAAGGGTTAAGCTGGAATACACCTGTTACTGTACTCGTTTGGATTGGTATAGTAAGTATGGTTACTACATTAGCAACTGCACTCAAACGTAGTGTAGTAAAAGGGCATAAAACAGAATTGAACGCTTAAAAACAAGCCGTTTCACTAATTAGTGAAACGGCTTGTTTGTGATTTTTTCTCAATGTAAATGCCTGATTGTTGAAATGTGTAGTGTTTAGAATTAAGGCGAAATCTTTAAAGATCGCGTACGTTCCAAACAATCTCACCACGTTTATCATCCCACGTACTGTGATGTCGCTTAAATCCTATCTTTTCTAGTACCCGGAGGGAAGCGATATTCCAAGCACCTACAGTCGACCAAAGTCTTTGGCGCCCAGTAGCAATCGCCGCGTCCAGTACAACAGATGCGGCCTCAGTCGCATAACCTTTACCATGAGCGCTGCGGAACAACTCGTATGCAATCTCCGGCTCTTCAAGTGTGGAACGACCGATAATTAAGCCACAGTACCCAATGAAATCGCCTTCGTCTCTCCTTCGAATAGTGAGAAGGGAAATACCATTTTCGTCTGCCTTCTTGCGCATCTCAATAAGCCGGTTACGAACGGAATCAACGGCTGGAATGTCCACGCCACGTTCGCCAATTAATTTGCTCAGCCAAACGGAATCGGATTCCTCCCACATACTAAGCTCAAGTCTTTCGGTTTTCAGCTGGAAGGCCATAGTTTTAAATAAAGATGGCATAGTGGTACCTCCTAGTTATATGACTGGATTCATAATAGCTTCGCATCTCAACACCACATCTGGTTGGAAACTTGATTCATTCGCGAATTTATAGCAACAGCGTACAAAAAATAGTGATATTTTATCCGCTATTTGCCGTGTAGTAAAATCCCCACTGATTATAGTTTCACTTTATGAATAAGCAATTCCTTTACAAAATAGACCCTTTTCTCAAACTTTTCTTTCAATCTAAAGCCGTCCCGTTATATACACAGGCTCCTACTATTTCTAAATGCATAAAATGTTAAGCGAAAGTATGGGGGGATATGATGTATAATTCGAATTATTATGATTGGTATAGGCAGAATGATAAGTTAATTAGTGATATTGAAAAAGCTATAAATGGAGAGTATAGCGCTATAAGCTGCTATGCAAAATTAGCGAATATGGCTCCAAATCAAGTAGAACAAAAACAAATTCTTGAAATTCGTAATGATGAAATAAAGCATTTCCACAACTTTGTACAAATTTATACGAACTTAACTGGTAGGCAGCCAAAACCACAAATTACTGAAGACTGCCCAAATACGTATTTACAAGGATTAGAGTTCGCTATACAAGATGAACAAAAAACAGTAGATTTTTATTTGGAAATTTCAGATGAGACATCGGATGTACATTTGAAAGAGTTGTTACGGAGAATAGCTGCGGATGAACAAAATCATGCAGTATGGTTTTTATGTTACTTTGTAAAGTCGAAGTGAGCATTAAGAATGAACGAATGATGTGGTGCATATATTAAAAAATATTTTAAAACGTAGTCCAACAATTGAATGAAATATTTAAATGTAAGCAGAAGGAAACCGTTTCGCTAGTCGTGGAGCGGTTTTTTTATGATGTACATATGTATCGACAAAATATAGTAATTACATTTGATATATAATGTATGAAACGAAAATGAATAAGTTAGGAGCAAGCATATGAAAAGAGGGATTACAGTAGATATTCTAGATGGATATGATAATTTACTTTGGAAAGTATTAAAGCCAATTGATATTACTGTATTTGATTGGCGAGTGAGGGATGAGGAGTCCTACTTAATAGCACGTGGTGAATTGGATGAGGCATTATTTCCAGAAGAACCAAGTGTAGTGGAAGGGTTAGCGTTGAAAAAGTTAGTTAAAGACAACATATATTATCTTATTTTTGCAGATTTAAAAGCATATCCTAAAGGAGAAAAAGCGATAGATATTGAAACATATGAAGAGTTTAAGGAAAGTAAGTGTGAGCTAATCGTATTAGCAGTGGATGCTCAATACATACAAATTTATGTGAAAGATCAAAAAGCGATTGAATTAATGTATGAAAACGCACGGAAACAAGGATTTTATGTGAAATATGTTACAGACGAAAACGACGGTAGAACGCGTTTGTCAGTATGGTAGCAATTTGAAAGGGGAAAGGCAATATGGAGAGAAATATAAGTAAAGAATATGCAATTCGAATTGCTACTGAAAATGAAAGTGATAGTATTATCCTTTTATTAAAAGAGGTAGCACAATGGCTACAATATAAAGAAGTGGATCAGTGGCAGTATCTTTTAGGAGAGGAAGCTACGGCTGAAATACTAGAATGTATAAGAGAGAAATATACATATGTTGTTCTGAAAGAAGATGAAATAGTTGGTACGGTTACAGTTTCTCCTAAACAAAATGAATGGGATGAACATATTTTTGGTAAAGAGGAAGTTTCTAATTCATTATATATTCATAGATTTGCGGTGAAACGGAAGTATAAGGGAAATGGAATAGGAGAATGGATTTTACGGTGGGTAGAAGAGAATGTGCAATGTGATAAAGAATATTTGAAGTTAGATTGCGTGGGGCATAATCGTACGTTGAATGATTTTTATAAGAAAAATAGTTTTGAATATGTTGGAAGTACGGATGGGCTTAGTAAGTTTCAAAAGAAAAGGAGAATGTGAATGCATCCAATTAACGTAAGTTTAGTTGAAAAGTTAATACAGGAACAGTTTCCTGAATGGGCCCATTTAGAAGTGAGACCTGTAAAGTTTAGTGGGCATGATAATAGGACGTTTCACTTAGGGGATGAGATGAGCGTAAGATTGCCAAGTGATGTGGCATATGCACCGCAAGTAGAGAAAGAAAATAGTTGGCTTCCTATATTAAGTAAGGGGCTTTCTTTACTGATTTCTACCCCACTTGCGAAAGGAAATCCGTCTGAAGCGTATCCATTGCCTTGGTCTATTAATAAGTGGATAGAGGGAGAAACAGTTACGAAACAAAACGTTCGGGATTTAAATGAATTTGCGGCGGACTTAGGATCTTTTTTAGTAGAATTGCAATCTATTAATGCGAGTAACGGACCTTTAGCTGGAACACATAATTTTTACCGAGGCGGACTTATATCTGTATATGATGAAGAGGCGAGAGTTGCTATTGAAAATAATAAGGATGTTTTTGACGAGGCATTATTAAAGCACCTTTGGAATGTAGCACTTAGTTCGACATGGGATCGTAAGCCAGTTTGGGTTCATGGAGATGTAGCGCCAGGGAATTTACTCGTTAAAGATGGAAAGCTTTGTGCTGTAATTGATTTTGGTATTTTAGGTGTAGGAGATCCTGCTTGTGATGCAGCGATGGCGTGGACGTTTTTTGATGAAAATAGTAGAAATGTATTTAAAGAAGTATTACGCATGGATGAAGAAACGTGGAATAGAGCGAGAGGATGGGCACTTTGGAAGGCGTTAATTACATATGATGCGAATAGGGATAGTAATGAAAAAGTAGCAGAAGAATCGTATCGTATCACGCAAGTGATTGTGGATGATTATAAAGGGTAATAGAAAAGCCTATTTTAAAATAGGCTTTTTCATATGATTAAATAGTAGAAACGGAAAGAAGGAATACGACATAACTATACAGAATATTTAGATAATAGGAGGTGTCGAATTTTGAGGGAAATTGAATTAAAGAGTAATGTAATTAAGACAGGGCGAGAGAAGGGGATTATTCTTCGATTTATACTTGCTAGTCTCGTTGGAGTGTTTATGTTTTTCGTTCCTGTTACGATAAACGGTGCATCGTCTATTATGATTGATCATATCGTATCGTGGATTAGGGCTTTGGTTCCTGGCATAGTACCTTATTATGCATTATTTGTTATGGCAATTGGTGCGATTTATCCATTTTATACGAAGAAATGGAATGCATCTATCGTAGACATTTGTTTTTCTATTTTAAAAGTAGTTGGCGTTGTTTTTGGCATATTATATTGTTTAAAAGTAGGACCAGATTGGTTCTTTGCGCCAGATGTTGGACCGTTTTTATATGAGAAGCTAGTCATATCAGTAAGTTTGCTCGTTCCAATTGGCTCGGCGTTTTTAGCGTTATTAGTCGGATATGGATTGCTTGAATTTATCGGTACATTTTGTCGTCCGATTATGAGGCCATTATGGAATACGCCGGGGAGATCGGCAATCGATGCAGTTGCGTCTTTCGTTGGAAGTTATTCGCTTGCTCTCCTTATTACGAATCGCGTGTATAAAGAAGGAAAGTATACGACAAAAGAAGCGGCGATTATCGCTACAGGATTTTCTACAGTATCCGCTACATTTATGATCATCATCGCAAAAACATTAGATATTATGCATTTATGGAATGTTTATTTTTGGACTACACTTGTTGTAACATTCATCGTGACTGCTATCACCGTAAGAATCCCGCCCCTTAGTAGAAAACCAGATACATATGTAACAGAAGAAGGGTTCCCAGAGCCTGTTTATAAAGAGAAAATGTTAGAACGTGCTTGGGAAGATGCGTTAGAAGTATCAAAGTCTGCACCGAGCATTATGAAAAATATTGCAATGAATTTAAAAGACGGATTTATTATGACAATGGGAATTTTACCATCCATTATGTCAGTAGGATTAATTGGTATCGTCTTAGCGAAGTTTACGCCAATATTTGATTGGATCAGTTATATTTTCTATCCGTTTACATGGCTATTACAATTACCGGAAGCAGACTTAGCTGCTAAAGCTGCATCAGTTGGTATTGCAGAAATGTTTTTACCGTCATTATTAGTAGTAAGTGCACCACTTGTGACAAAGTTTGTCATTGCAGTTGTTTCCGTATCATCTATACTGTTTTTCTCCGCTTCCATTCCTTGTATATTATCAACAGATATTCCGTTAAAAGTATCTGAACTCATTATTTTATATGTGCAGAGAACGATTTTAACGTTGCTTATTATTACGCCGATTGCTTATTTGTTGCTTTGAAGTTTTAATAAGATAAAGTTAAACAAAAGAAGCCGTCTGTAAAATGATATGCTCCCCCTATAGTAGACAGAAAAAAGAAAGCTTTATATCCTGTCTACTATAAGGGGGATTTTTTTATGGGGAAAATTAGAAGAACATATGATGAAACATTT
>NZ_JAKUFX010000110.1:0-19795 GCF_022663635.1 Bacillus cereus group sp. BfR-BA-01356
CGATACATTAGTAGAAGCAATTAATGAAGGAGATGCAGATACATTAAAAGAAGGCATTACAGATTTACAAGGTGAGATTAAACAAAACCAAGCATATACACAGAATTTAATACAAGAACTAGCTAAGTTAAGAGATAGTATTGGAGAAGATGTCCGAGCATTTGGAGGTCATAAAGATATCTTGCAATCGATTTTAAAAAATCAAGCATCTGGAATAGATGAAGATGAAAAACGCCTAAATGATGTTTTAGAGCAAATAAGACATTTTAAACAAGTAGAATCGGATGGAATAATAACTGTATCATATCCCTCAATCCCTACATGGATTGCTGGAGGTGTAATGATAGGGGTAGCAAGAAATAATTTAGGTACGTTAGAGCCGTTATTAGCTCAATTACGCCAAACGGTTGACTATAAAATAACATTAAATCGTGTAGTTGGGGTTGCGTATAATAATATTGCTGAAATGCAAAATGCAATTGGATCAGCTATTAATGCTCTTACCTATATGTCAGCACAATGGCATGATTTAGATTCTCAGTATTCAGGAGTACTTAATCATATTGATAAAGCATCCCAAAAGGCAGATCAAAATAAATTTAAATTTTTAAAACCTAACCTGAATGCAGCAAAAGATAGTTGGAAAACATTAAGAGCAGATGCATTTACATTAAAAGAAGGAATAAAAACATTAAAAATGGATCCTGTTTCTTCAAAAAAATAGGAAAGTACGGTTTTATTGTAAAGTTTGCTAAAATATAGAGACTTTAAAAACATACTGTTAAATTATTAAATGATTCGTTATATACTAAAAAAGGTGAAGTTGTATCAAGAGCTTCACCTTTTTTTATTGTAGTTGAGTTGTAAGAGCAAGTTTCATCTTGTTTCAATTATGAAAGGGCTTCTTTGAGCCGATTAGTGTATATATAGCTTATTTTGCTATGTACATATTTAATCGACTTGAAGAAGTTCTTTTTGTGTTGCCTTCAAGTTAGGAATCACTTGTATATAGAACATCGGAGGCTAATAGTACACTAAATGAAAAAAGCACATAATTTGTGCTCGTTTTTCTCATGAAACAATAGGGGGTTATTTAAAGGAAACGATCTATGATTGCAATTGTATGGAATATCTAAACATTCAAAAGTTAAATACATCCGAACAAATTAAATTTATGCATAATGGACAAATGGTATTAAGAACATTACAAGACATATGTAATGCGAGAAAATTTACTATCATCGCTTGTACCGTAGTAAAGATATTAAAATAAATAGGCACGAGGGCTTATATTTAGATATTACACTAAAAAATAATGTGAATAACTAGCACAGCTATTAGGCTTTTTTCATTTAGAAAAATACTATGGACATTATTAAAGATCATTATTATTAAATTTTTTTGATTAGATCTGACATTTTATTAACACTCATACTACTAATAATAAAATCTATTATAAATATATATCTTATATATTAAAAAGAAATAAAGATAAAACTATTATAGGTTATCAAAAATAGGGGAAAACTCTACTCCCACAAGGGAAAATTTGATATTAGCACGTAAAAAATCATAAATAGTAAAAAATGTATCCGTAGATTCAATAATTATAAGACTTTCAATTCTACAAAAAAGCAGAAAGAAAATCATATGTTTCTACATGAAATCGGAAAGGAATTGATACAAATTACTTTATATTTATCCAACTATGGAAATAGGCTTCATTTTCTTTATTTTGTTAAATAAGCAGTATTTAACGTTCAATTATCCACATTTTATTCAGAAAATGTAGTTATTTGTTAACATAACTCACTATTTACACATAACTCACATTATTATTGATGATTTTTATTAGATATATACAACAACACTAGTAGTTACAATGATGTCAGAAAAATACTATTCACATTCGAGTATATTTGTCCTCATATCCACTGTTTTTATAATTTTATTTTTGATTTTTTGTAGGTATTATGAGATAGGTTTTATTACATTAGAAGAATATTCCCTAGTACTACGTGGAGAGTTATATAGTGCTAGAAGAGAATTTGTATAGAAGTGCATAAAAAAAGACTTCATTTTACATGAAGTCCTTCTGATTTTGTATTTATAAATAGAGTAGTAGAAAAGGAGTATGAATGAAACAACTACGAATAGCCCTCTAATTTCGATTTTTTCAAAAATAGAGAGCTTGTTATTATCATTTCATTTCCATTGCGGTTAGCACCTGATCTGGAGCTGTTATTGTTACACCAGCACGTACTAAACGTTCAAAGGTACGCATAAACTCTAGTAAATTAAACTGTTTTGGTAGCTCAATCACACGCAGTTGTTCTTGCGGTAGTTTATCAATTGCTTCAATAAACCATTCACGTACATCACTTGGAATTGTGCGTTCTTTATGGCCACGAACTTTTAGTTTTTCGCGCATTTCAATTTCTAAAGCGATATATGCATGGAGATTCACTCCCTGATCATATGCATATTTTCTAAATAACGTTTCTTCCTGGTATTTTAGATAATTACGGTGATAAGATTCTTCTGTTACTGGTACCGCAAACTTCTGCTTCAATAATGCATGCACATTTTTAAACATCTTTTTAATGTTACGAAGAGAGTACATAGAATAATGTAGGCCGAAATTAAAGATAGCTTGCTCACGGTCACTATTTCTCTCTTTTGGTATATGCTGCGCAATAAGAGGGTAGATACCTTCTTTCGCTGCTGTATCGAGAATTTGATATTGAGATGTTTGATGCAATAGTTTCTTCAACGTATATACAATCTTCGTTGGATATCCTTCTTTTCGATCAACCATGTCACGTAGTCCGCGAATTACACTGCGAATTTGACGATGACAAGTATGCTTTAATACATGAATGAATTTATTCATGTCTGCAGACAATTCACCGATATTCATCTCTTGTAGGACTGCTTCGATAAAATTCGCTTTTCGAGCATAGGTAGCTTTTGGTGTAAATGGATCCCTATGTTGTTCTTCTCCAGCTTCTTTCGAACATAAGAAGTCTGAATGGATAGACAGATATAATGTCGTATATCGTTTTGTATGCTTTACACCTTTTTGCATTTTGCAAATTTTGAATAGGGGATTCCCCGTACATGGTAATGCAGTTGTTAATTCCTCGATAACCGCACGGATCTGATGCGGATATTTTTTATGTAAGAAACGATACATCCCACCGAAGTGAGTTTTGTTTCCTCTTTCGTCCTGCTTGTCCAAAGAACGCTTTAATGTTGTTTCCGTATGTTGTTGCATTGCGATATCTAAGAATAGCTTCTTAGCCGCTACAGATAGCTTAAAGAAATCCTTTGTAAATACAACAGGACTAATATATACGTACGGATTTGCTTTTTCTGTTTCCTCATTCATAAAATGAGTGAGTTTGATTGTATAACGGCCATCTACTCCATTTTCGATGGAGATAATGTTATGTAAGTTTAATTTCTTTAATGCGATATAGAATTGAGAGTGTTGGATATAAGCAAATTCTTCTTTATATTGCTTGTAATCTTCCCACATCATATGTATGGTTACATTTGGAATGACACCGTTTGTATAGCATTTTTTATGTAAGTACAAGAACACTTCAAGATCAGCATTCGTAATACCGTATAATTTATGTTTTCGTCCTGCTTTTTCTGCAAGTGTAGACATTGCTCGACGTGAAAAAGATGGTTTGGCTTTTTCGACAAAACCTTCTACATCCGCAATACGCTCTTCGTATGTCATGTGCTGCAGAATATCTTCTAAATATGTATCTTTATAGCTGTAGTATTTCTCCTCAAATGTTTCCACAAACTTTTGCCAAGATTTGAGTGTTACTAAAACTGCGTTTGTTGTTTTCCCATTTAAGCTACGTTGATTACGTATCACAAATGCTTTTCCCATCTTTTTCACCTCCGTTCTACAAATTCAGAAATATATGTCAAAATACTATAAAATATACCAATTTTAATTATAGCAAAATGAAAATTGCTGAAATGTGCTCCTTTAAGAAGAAAATTAGTAACTTGCAACAGCTTATGAAGCCAGTTGTATCAAGGGATAAGAGAATTTCATGATTTTTTTTTGTGTTAAGGATACCGCAAACGTGTTGCAAGTTGTTTGATATGTATAAAAGTAAGTGAAAAAGCAACTAAACCCTTGGTATATAAAGGATTATAGTGAAAATGGTAGGGAAGTTAGGGAAAGGATACCGCAAACATGTTGCAAGTTAGTAAACGTAATCATTAAAAATGAATTGTAATAATTACCCTTGATATAAAAGGACTTGTTGATATTTATAGAATGAAAGTAGGGAAAGGATACCGCAAACAGTGTTGCATCTTGTGAGAAAAATAAGGGCATGCATACCGCAAACGTGTTGCAAGTTGGATGATATGTATAAAAGTAAATGGAAAAGCACTTAAACCCTTGGTATATAAAGGTTTAGAGTGAAGATGATAGAAAAGTTAGGGAAAGGATACCGCAAACATGTTGCATATTATGTATGTAACTTATTAAAAATATGAGATAAATAGCTTAAAAACTTTAAAATGACATGATTTTTTTAAAATTACTTAGTTGAGAAATAAATTATACTGTTGCAAGTTGAAAGAGATAGGGAAAGGATACCGCAAACGTGTTGCAAGTTGATTAGAAATAGGTAAGAGAAAGAGCAAACGTGTTGTAAGTTGAGAAATATAAGGCAAACAAAGCGCAAAAAGAATGTAAGTAAGGGAAAATAGGTAAGAGGAGAACAAACTGTTGCAAGTTGAAGGGTTAAGGAAAGCAAGGCGCAAAAGAGATGTAGGAAGAAGAAATAGGGAAAAGAAAGAGCAGCATGTTGTAAGTTGAGAAATATAAGGCAAACAAAGCGCAAAAGGAATGTAAGTAAGGGGAAATAGGTAAGAGAAAGAGCAGTATGTTGCAAGTTGAGGAGTTAAGGAAAGCAAAGAGCAAAAGAAATATAGGAAGAAGAAAAAAGGAAAAGAAAGAGCAGTATGTTGCAAGTTGAGGAGTTAAGGAAAGCAAAGAGCAAAAGAAATATAGGAAGAAGAAAAAAGGAAAAGAAAGAGCAGTATGTTGCAAGTTAAGGAGTTTAGGAAAGCAAGGCGCAAAAGGAATGCAAGTAAAGAAGAATAGGGAAAGAAAGAGCAGCATATTGCAAGTTAAGGAGTTAAGGAAAGCAAAGCGTAAAAGAAATGCAAGTAGGTAGAAATAAGGAAGAGAAGGAGCAGTATGTTGCAAGTTAAGGAGTTAAGGAAAGCAAAGAGCAAAAGAAATGCAAGTAGGTAGAAATAAGGAAGAGAAGGAGCAGTATGTTGCAAGTTAAAGAGTTAAGGAAAGCAAAGCGCAAAAAGTGTGCAAGTTGAAAGAAATAGGTAAGAGAAAGAGCAAACTGTTGCAAGTTAAAGAGTTAAGGCAAACAAAGCGCAAAAGGAATGTAAGTAAGGGGGAATAGGTAAGAGGAAAAACAACCTGTTGCAAGTTAAAGAGTTAAGGCAAACAAAGCGCAAAAGGAATATAAGTAAGGGGGAATAGGTAAGAGGAAGAACAACCTGTTGCAAGTTGAGAAATGTAAGGCAAACAAAGCGCAAAAGGGAATGTAAGTAGAAATAGGTAAGAGAAAGAGCAACTGTTGCAAGTTGAGGAGTTAAGGAAAGTAAAGAGCAAAAGAAATGCAAGAAAAGAAGAATAGGGAAAGAAAGAAACAAAAATTTGTAAATATCTGTTACAATAAATTAAATATAATAGTAGTTAAGATTTTTATACTGAGAATTATTTTATTGTGATCCATGGTTTAGGGAGGAAAAGAAAGTGGATAACTTATTACAAATGTTTCGAGATGCATTGTTAATCTCTGAGCCAATTTATAAAACTAACGAGCTAGTATGGAATAAGTGGAATGCATACTTTAAAGATGTTGAAAACAATAATAATAAGGTACTTACATCACCCCATGCTTCTCCATCATTTACTGCATTAGTATCTTGGTTAGAGAAAAAGCAAGAGTCCGGAATTACATTAGTACAAATTTATGCGAAAATTGATTCTTATAAAGAAGAAATATATAAAGAAATTGAATTATTTATAGAAAAAGAATTTCAAGATGTAGTACATTCTAATTCCGTGATATTGGAAAATGATCAAAATATAGATAAGCCAAATATAGTGAATCACGAGGATTATTACGAGGTAAATAACTCTGCTGTTTATTATAAATTAAGAGATGGGATTGCAAAGAATCAATTTGAAGAAGATGAAATAAGTAAGGTCTTACAATATCCCATTGAAACGAGGTCTTCTAATGGTGTAGCTCAACTTTCTTCACACAAAGATGAAGATTTAAGACTTACCAATATAGAAGAAGCAGCTCGATGGAATACCCTTGTAGATGACGTAATGAGTAATATGGATGATTTAACGGCAGATTGCTTAGATGCAATCACAATACAGTGGATTAATGAAGCAAAATCTCCAGATGATTTTATTGACTTTTCTTATGAACAAGTTTTAGAGATGTGCAATATTCCAAAAACAGTTGTTAAAAATAAAGAATACTATAGAGCGGAAGATAAAATTAAGATAGCAAAGAGAATTGCAGCTTTAGCAAGTATTTTTATCTATTTAAATGATGATAATGAAGTCGTTGTATTAAATGACCGTGATGATGAGGGGGAACGTTTAGAATTAAAGCGTGAAGTTATCAAAAGATTATTTGTATTAGATTCAGTTGTTTTATGGAGACATAGTGTTACTAATGAATACATGGGCATTGAATCTTGTCGTATTAAGCCGGGTAGCTTTTTAACTAATTATTTGTATGGATCAAATAATACAACAGCCCTATTGTCTAAAAAAGCACTTGAATACAATAGTTATAGACACAAATATCATAAAAGGTTAATTCGATACTTAACATGGCAATGGAGAATTAGACAAATGTATTCATCATTGAAAAAGCCATATTCTATAGGTGGGGACAAAGGACTACTAGCAGTAATGGATATCCCAAAAGATTGGAAGCCGAATCGTATTAGAGAACAGTTAGAAAATGTTCTAATGGATTTAGAAAATGAAAAAGTAATCTCTCATTGGGAGTATAGTGATCCACTGGATGAACAACAAATTGGGAAACGTAATTGGTTTAAAAATTATTACACTAACTTAGGAATAACGATTTTACCACCTGAAGAAATGCTACAGTCAATGGATAGGGTAATAGGAAAGAAGAGTATAGAGGAACCACAAGAGAAGTTACCGGAAGTAACAGTTGTTAAAGAAATAAAGAAGACTGTAGAATCAGTCGAACAAATAGAGAAAAAGATCCGTGACCAAATACTGAAAGTACACAATGAAAAAAAGGTAAGCATTCGTGAAATAGCAGATGAAATGAGTATTTCTCCATCGACATTATCTAGATTTTGTAATTATAAAACAAAACGTTTATCTAAAAAGGCGTTAGAAAAGTTAACGAAATGGTGTGAAAGACAAGAAATATTAGAAAAGATGTAACATAGACTAAATATTTCTTTTAATAATATTCAAATTAAAAATACACATACATTATGTATGTGTATTTTACTTATTATCACTAATAATAGTCTGAATTTTCTTTATTTATGGCGGTTTTGGCAGGTGAAGATCCTACTGGAAAGTCATTATAGTTATGCTGTTTAATCCACTGCAATTAAATTTCTTGTCTTATCGATATGGTTCAGTAACATACGATACTCTTCTTCATACATAGTTATACGTTGTAGAAGAGATTGATTCTCTGTTTTTAAATCTTCAATTTGATTTTGTAACTTTGTCAATTCATTCACATCTTTATAATTTTGTAGAAAGAGAATAATATCATCTAATGTAATAGACAAAGATTTTTTTTCTTTTTCTGATGGGGAGAGGGGAATGTTGTTTCCCATTTTTCGGTCTTGTTTTGCTTGTTGTATTTCTTCTTGGTATTGTTTTCTCACATATGAATTCCAACGAAATCCACAAGCTGCGGGTGTTCTAGCTAGTAGTTTTGCTACTTCTTTGAATGCAGCTAACTGTGTTCCACCGTTACGAATATTCTGAAGTACTGTTGATGCGAGAAGTAAATCGCTATCATCAGCCCAGGAATCTTCTCTTGAGATTACCACGTTTTAACCCCCCTTATATGTTTTATATTATATATATGCAATTACTCAAAATGATAGAAGTTCAACTTCTCTTGAAATAATTGGGAGTAAGTTGGTAGAAGTATGTATGATTTTACATGCAAAATTGCATTTAAGGTTGACTATTCCACAAGGTGTAACTATACTGGTTACAGTAATGCGGCTGAATTAATAAAGTTGTTGGTATGAATTGGTTGTATTAATGATGTATAAACAAATATTAAGGAATGAATGGAGTTGAAAATATAGTCCTACATATAAAACGTTTGTATAAAAAGAAATTAGATAATATACATTTTTTTATAACTATATATTAATAAAGAGAGGTGTGCGTTTTGAAAATTTTTAAGGGAATTCTAGTTTCTTCAATTGCATTAACAGCATTTAATGGGGTGGGCGGACTACTTCCAAATGAAAAATCAGAAGTTGCTTATGCGGCTACTTACAATTATTCAAATAAGCAATTGAATTCTACTGTACATAAGCAAGTTACTAAACAATTAATTTTGAAATTTAAAAATGAAGCGAATTTACCATATCAGGATGGAATAGAAAAATTCATTAAAGAAGAAAAACAAGATCCTGAATTAATTGGAATTTTAGCTGAATATCCAAATGTAACTATAAATCGACTTTTTAATTCTTTAAATCCTAAAGAAATTAAAAATCTTGGTAAAGAAATAAAAGATTCCGATCATATTTCTTCTAATTTGCTAAACTATTATATTGTTGAAACTCAAGATGATATTGATGTACAAGCATTACTTACAAAATTTGAAAAATCATCTCTTGTTGAAACGGCGTATTTACAGGAAGAAGAGGCGCCACCAGCAGAGCGTTTGCCAAACTTATCTGTTAATCCATATGATGAGCCTAGACTTACAAGACAAGGTTACCTTGAACCAGCACCATTAGGAATTAATGCACCTTATGCCTGGAGCATAAAAGGTGGAGATGGAAAAGGAACTACTTTCGTAGATATGGAGTATGGGTGGTTATTTAATCATGAGGATTTAGTGAATCAAAAGATTGAACTGATATCTGGACAGAATAAAAGCGAGCACCATGATCATGGTACCTCAGTCTTAGGAATTGTTTCGGCAGAGGATAATAACATAGGTGGAATCGGGATCGCACCGAAAGCTAAGGTAAAGGTTGTATCTCAGATTAGGGATAACGGAAATTATAATACAGCTGATGCTATTTTAAGCGCGGTTAACAATATGCAAGCTGGAGATATTCTTTTACTAGAGGCACAAGCAACTTACGATGGATATGGAGATAAGAACTATTTTCCTGTGGAAGTAAAACCAGACATATTTGATGCAATTCGTATGGGAACAAATAAGGGAATTATTATTATAGAAGCAGGTGCAAACGGCGGAAATGACTTGGATCAATTTAGAGACCGTAATGGTAAACAAGTTTTAAATCGTAATAGTCCTGATTTTAAAGATTCAGGGGCAATTATGGTTGGGGCAGCTTCTGCAAGGGTTCCTCATAAGCGTTCATATTTCTCTAATTACGGTAGTAGAGTGGATGTGTATGGATGGGGGAATGCAGTAGATACTACAGATGCTAAACCAAGTGAATTTATAACAAATCTATATACATCTAGTTTTGCTGGAACATCTAGCGCATCACCTATTATTGCTGGTGCTGCAGCATCAATTCAAGGAATTGCAAAAAATAATCAGGGGAGAGTATATACACCAAGACAGCTTAGGGATATTTTAAGTGATTCTAGCACCGGAACGAAATCCAATGATCCAACTTCTGATAAAATTGGTGTTTTACCTGACTTAAAAGCTATTTTATCTAAACTTGGTTTTTCACCAAACTTAGGTAATGATTCTTCCATTGTATTTCCTGAGGAACAAGAAATAAATAAAGGAAATAAGGGAAATGAAGGATCTACTATAACATTCCCAAAAGAAGATACCGCTAATAGTGGAGAGGACTCTAGCTTTATTTTCCCAGAATAATAGAAATACTTCCTATTAAGCATGGGGCAAAATAGTTTACTCAATAAGAACAAAGGATATGAATTCAATAGAAATATGAATTTATATCCTTTTTATTTTAAGCTGTTTTTACTACCTTACAAAAACGTAATGTTAGCGTAATGGAAATGAATTTTCGCAGCCAATAGATTAGGATATAATTTTTGTGAGAAAAGATATGAGGTGAATAATATGAAACGAATAGTGCTTATGTGTAGCATTTTTGTGATGTTTACTGTGTTGTTATCCGGGTGTAATTTAAATCGTCTTGGTACAGATACATATTATGTGCAAATTACCAAGGATGGTGAAAAATTAAAAGAGAAAAATGTAAATGGGGATACGACTTACGAATATAAATTACCTGGATTTGATAAGGATGGTAAAGAGAAAGAAATGGAGTTTACAGCGTTAAAAAACCTTCGTAAAGAAGCGTTTTTACGTATATATTACTCTGAGAAAAAAGGTGTGAAATCTTGGGAAGAAGTTAAAAAAGACGAACTCCCTACAAAGGTAAAAGAAAAATTAAAGGTGGATTAATATATAATGCTTTGTTAGAGCAATATATCCTCAAACTATTAGAATGTATATTGTGAAATAGGCTAACAGTTATTGTCAGTCTTTTACTTTTGCACGAAGAAAATATAAAAGGCATTTAACAGACAAGTGTTGGATTATTAACAATTATTTATGATCCAAAGCTACAATATATCTACTCCTGAACTATAATAATTTTAGGTCAGAAATAAGCTTCTAATTTTGTGAGGAGTTAAGTACTAAAAAAGCTTAATTTTGTTTACGTATTTATAGTCGTTTAAAGGATTTATGATTGGTTATGATATAATAAAATTCAAGTACAATAAGGGGGATTAATTAAATGATTTTTCAAAGCATGATAACAGCTATTATAGAAAAATTACAAGAGACGGTGAATCCCTATTGGATAATTGTGTTTGGATCAACGGCTGAGAATAGAGAACGAGAAGATAGCGATATTGATATAGCTTATGTAAGTGACACAACATTAGGGAACTATGAACGTTTTTTATTAGCACAGGATTTAGCTAACATTGTTCATAGAGATGTTGATTTAGTTGATTTATCCGAAGCTTCTACAGTTTTTCAAGCTCAGATTATACATACAGGAAAGACAATATTTTGTTCTGATGAAGAACGGAAAATCATTTTTGAAATGAAAACCTTAAAAATGTATTCAAAATTGAATGAAGAACGACAGATAGTATTTGATGATATAAAGAAAAGAGGTTCTATATATGAAGAATGAGGTTATTTTAAATAAAATTTCTACAATAGAGCGTTGTATAAAAAGAATCCAAGATGTATATGGAAATGACCCTGAAAATTTAGAGGACTTTACAAAACAAGATTCAATAATATTGAATATACAAAGAGCTTGTGAAGCGAGTATTGATCTAGCAATGCATATTGTTGCAGGTAAAAAATTAGGACTACCCCAATCTAGTCGAGAGGCCTTTGATTTATTGGTTACAGCAGGATTACTTAGCGCTGATCTAGCAAATAAGTTAAAGGCAATGGTTGGATTTCGTAATATTGCTGTTCATGATTATCAAAGTGTGAATTTAGATATTGTTCGTCAAATTATTGAAAAACATTTAACTGATTTTAAACTATTTACAAAAGAAGTAATGGGGATATTGGAATTTTAGGCAAAAGAACAGAATAATAGGGCTGAGAAAGAAAGTAATTCTATGATTCCCAAACCAGCTATTGAAACAATCATTTAATTTCGTAAGAAGAAACGCGGTCATAAGATGGATTTGTTTATGTTGTAGTGAGGCTTTGTATGAGATGTGTGTAGATAATAGTAGGAAAAATATCCATATACAATTTTATCAACAAATAAGTAAATATTTTTAAAACTAATTTTTATACATATAATGTATACCCAAAACAAAAAAAGTTTCCTATTGGAAACTTTTTTGTTTTGGGTAAATTTATAACGATTAATTAATATTCAGTTTTTGAAAAAAATGATGAATCATGTCAAATCATCTTCATTTACACGAACATGAACGTAGTATAAAAATGAAGCATATCCAAAATAATTAAAGGGGCTGAAAAAATGATTAAAAAACTTATTATTGGTGCTATTGCTTTAGGCACAACAATAGGAGTGAGTAAATCTACATTTGCTGCTACAATACATTCTCCATCACAGTTTAAAGAAACTCGAAATGTTCATGTGCAATCCCTATATTCTCCATGGCAGTATTTAGGACAAACTTCAAGGGAACTTCAAATTAAAAGTAAGGATCCAAAAGTACTGGCTTTTGAACTAGCAAAAGAAGCACCATTTTATGAAGAAGAATTAGTAGACATATGTTCTGTAATTTTAGATGAAAATGTAGATATTGTATATTGGACAAGTAAGGAATGGGTCAGATTTGAAGAAGGAAATTATCAATTTAAACATGAAATTAAAATTTTTAGAGATAAAGAACGTCAGCAATTAATTACTGCACTAGAATCTTAGATCTTTTACAAAAAAGAAGCTATCTTTAGTATGCTATTCTCCCCTCATAGTAGATAGGAAAAAGAAAACACATTAACCTATTTATTATGGAGGGGATTTTTCTATGGGGTAAATTAGAATTACTTGCTATATAAAATGAAAGGAAAAGGAAGTTGGTTTATACTTAAAAGAAGATGTAAAACTGTTAAGAAAGAAATAGACATTTATTATCCAATTGTAAGACGTTAAATGAAATGATTCGAAACTTTAGGTATTAAAGAACTAGAAGAAGAACGTGGGAAAACAAAAGGGTAATGTTTAGGTAGAATGAAACCTAAAGGTTCGGGTACTAAGACTAAACGATTGGAAGAAGAGGATGGGATGTTAGAAAAATGAAGGAAAGTATGTTACGAAAGTAAAACTTTTAGGATAATGCACATAAAAAAGACTTCTTCATCTATGTTAAGTTCGCAAATATATACAATCTTATAACCATCAAAGATTTCAAGAGAAATTAAATAACCTGAGTCCATACAAATATAGACTCAGGTGGGCTTAGCTGCGCTTTGAAAATACTGTCTACCTGACAGGACCCTCTCTGTTTATTCTTCAAATAAACAAACTGAAACAAGACTATTTAGAAGTATTAGTGAATCCGCTCTTTAATTCTTATTTCGTGTCTCTTACCTTTAACAAGTACAAACAGAATTTATTAATTTATATTATCTTTAAAACATTTATAAATTTGATGCTATAAAAGCAATAGAATTATGTAATAAGTGAATCAAAAAAACAACCCCAAAAGCAGGCATTGTAACCTGATATTTTTCATTCTTTTTTTTATATACCCAATAAGCATAGTTATATAAAAGACCAATTATCGTTGTACCAACTAAATAAGTGATTCCATATCGATGATTTAATCCAAATATAATTGAAGCTATTAAAATGATAAGGTAATCGCGATTTTTAATGTAAGGAATCCAACTTAATAGCCAAAATAAAAATACTTGAAAAACTACTGTTTCATATATAGGTGCCGCTAATACCCCTAATAAAACTTGAAGGATAAGAGGTGCTTCTGTTATTGGGTTTTTTTGTATTTCAGGTAAGAATAGATCTAATGGTATTACAAATAAAAATGATCCTAATAAAATAAGAAAAATAAAAGAAATGGTAGGCAAAGTAAACATAAATCTATTTATTTTTTTGAGCATATATATTTCTCCTATAATCTTTTATTACATCTATACGAAAAGTAATAAATAATTGAGTCTCTTTTTGTTTGACATGTTTTCGTCTACTATTGATGAAAACCGTTCTGTAATTAAATTCTTGGCTTATATGTAGGTGTAGCGATATATTAAAACTATATTGTTAATATCAAAATATTAAAGAGCTAAGTGAGATATTAAGGTCACACCAATTTTAGGATGAATATAATATCAAGCCCGTTAAGGAAATATGCTGTATAGGACAAGCTTGTACTGTTTATTTTACTATATGAATATTTAAGTGCATATAGTTCTGGGAAAGTATGTATTTTTGCATTTTTTAATACAAAAGTTTTTTATTAAAAATTTACTTTCTGCGCTATCTCATATGAATTTAAGACAATTGAAGAGTAAAGGCCAAAAGAGTCTAAGTTTAATTTGTACAGGTAGATATTAAAATTCTATAGAAAAATAAGGGAAAAAGTTATAAAATAGGAGATTGGATTAAACTTTCCAATTTTTTTGTGCAAGATAAAGATGACTAAAGATGTGGCTCTTAAAAATTCTTGTTTATATATAAAACTAACGATAGTATAAAAAATCCTTAATGAAGGAACTTCAACAAATCTAATGTGAAAATTTTTAGGCGATAAATATGAAATTTAAAATATTCTTAGTAATCCATTAAATATTATAGCAATTATTATAGGCAAACCCTTTAATATAATCGATTTAGAAGAAATCAGTACAAATAGAAAAGATGAAGTAGTAGAAGTATTACGACTTCCTTTTAATAGATTTTCAGGAGCAGCTGGACATATAAAAGATGCAATTGTAAATGAAAAAAATTGGAACGTTTGGTTGAACGATTAGTATGCTATTTTAAAGTTTAAATTAATAACAGAAAGAGAACCTCTTAATATGTTACTACTTTGTTTTTGTATTGTTGAAAATAAGAAAGGTGAAATCAATGAAAAAATATTGGCATAAGCTATCGTTGCTTCAAAAAAATGTATTACTAACGGTATTAGTAATTCTGACCCTTGTTGGAAGTATGGGAGCGTTAAGTTTTAATATGTTTCAAAATAGTATGATGTCTATATTTGAGAGGCAGTCTTTTGAAACAGGTGATGCGGTATTAAATCAATTAGATCTAGAAATAGTAAGAGATGTAGCAAAAGACCCCACAGCTCAAAGAGTGAAGAAAGAAAAATTGACAGAGCAATTAGATAAATCTATAAAAGATATGAAAAGTGTTGGGCAAACATATGTTACAGGAGCCAAGCTAAATGATAAAGCTGAATTACAAATAGTAGCTTTGGATACAGAATTAGCAAATACTGTTTCTGTAAAACCAGGTGAATACTATGAGCAGCCTACTTATTGGATGAAAACATACGATAAAGTAATACAAACAAAACAGGCACAAATGACAGAAGTGTATGAAGATGAATTAGGGTTCTGGGTAACAATTTTAGAGCCAGTTACAGATGAAAATAAAAATATAATTGCAATTGTTGCAGCGGATTTGGAAGCTTCTATTATTCCTCTTACAAAGAAAAACTTTATGATACAAGGTTTACTATTTATTATAATTTCATTAACTATCGCAATTACAATTCAAATATTTATCTCACGAAACTCTCTATCGCCTTTAAAGGATTTACAAGAAGGGTTACGTAAAGTTGGTGAAGGGGATTTAAGTATTAAATTGAATGAAAGATCTGATGATATAGGGATAACCAATATCTATTTTAATAACACTATTAAAAAGTTTAATAGGATTATAGATAAAGTAAGGCAGACTGCTGAACAGGTTTCTACATCTTCACAGGAATTGTCGGTAAGTACAAAAGAGAATAGCATAGCCTTTAAAGAAATTGCAAGTGCTATTACAGGATTAAATTTAGGAGTACATTCTCATGAATATGTAGTGCAAAAATGTTTAGGGATTGTTCAAGAAATGGAAAGTAAGATGAAAGAAATTAAAGGAGCTGCAAAACAAGTTGGCAATGCTTTGGAAGACATGGAACAGAATTCTGTAGTGGGAAAAGATTTGATTAAGCAAATCGTGAATCAAATGAAAAGAATCCAAGATACAGTTCAGGATGTACCTTCTAGTATTTATGCATTTGAATCACGATCTAAGGAAATTCATGAAATTCTTACTGTAATTACAACCATTTCAAATCAAACAAATTCATTAGCTTTAAATGCTTCTACTGAATCCTCATGTGCTGGAGAGATGGGGGAAGAATTTTCAGATGTTGCGGACGAGGTACGTATATTAGCGGAAAGAACCGAGGCATCTGCAAGGGATATAGCTAAATTAATTGGTGAAACCCAGGCTGAAGCAGAGAGAGCTGTAAGATCCATACAGAAGAGTTCAAAGGAAGTAGAATTAGGAATAACACTTGTTCAAAGTAGTGGTGCATTCTTTGAAAAGATTTCAGAATCTGCACAATCTGTTACAAATCAAATTAAAGCGACTTCGAATCATTCAAGTGACATTCTAAAAAATAATCAAACTATTGTTCAGTTTATAAATGAATTATCACACATTGCAAATACATATGTGAATAGCAGTAGTAATGTGGAGAAAAGTATGAAAGAGCAAGAACTATATGTACAAGATATTGCAGAGTTAGCAAATTCTTTAAATTGGCTCTCGCAAGAGTTACAGGGGTTAATAGGGGAATTTAAAAGTAAGTAGGATAGAAGAAGGTAAAGGTATAGGGTATGACCTATACCTTTATTTATTCCCACATAAGGGATGAAAGCTTAGGTATATATGTAAAATAGCTAAACGAATAATTTTTTTGCATATTTTGTTGGAAATAGAGCATGATATTACCAAATTCAATGGAGGTGTTTAAAAAATGCAAATTCGCGAAAATAATAATTCAAACGAAATCTTAATAGCAGCTGCAGCAAGTGCAATTGAACAAATGAAATATGAAATTGCTCAGGAGTTTGGTGTTACACTTGGACCGGATTCAACTGCGCGAGCAAATGGTTCAGTAGGTGGAGAAATTACAAAACGTTTAGTTCGTATGGCGCAAGAGCAGCTATCTGGTCAATATAAAATTCACTAAAACTAAAGGTATATCCCATTGAAGGGATATACCTTTTTAATTTGTTTTTAAAGAGGATCGTTACATTTTTTATTGTTGGCTAAGTTTAGAAACAGCAAATTTAGCTGTAAAATTCATTTTCTTCATGTACGTAGAATTTACACCTGCTTGAAATTGTACAGAAATATTACCGTCTTTTTGCGCTTTAAATACGCGACCATATGGGGAATTAGCATTGAATGTGCCAATTACTTGATTATCCGCATCAAAGACCGTATAAGAAATTGGGAACCCTGAATTTTGCACAAAGACTGTAAGTTCTTCCCCTTTTTTAAGATTAAATGATTCTTTTTGAGACACTTCATAGGAACTCATAGAGTAGTATTTTGTGACTTCTTGAATTTCTAAATTCGTAGTAGCTGCACTCGCTTTTGATGCCTCAGCCCCTGGTAAGTTCATACCTGAAAATACTGCAATTCCTAGTGCCCCTGCTAAAATCAATTTTTTCATAATAGTATTTCCTCCTTTAATATATTGTGAGATTTGAAACGAAAGTGAAAATTCCAATCCCTGAAACCATTACAGTTACAATGAGAATTATTTTCAATAAGGGTTAGTATGTAATTTTGCATATATAAAGTATTAACATAAGGTAATCAGTCAAGTTTTGAAGTATTCTTAACAGAAGGGAAGGAAAAAATTAAAAAATCATGAATGATATTGTAACCGAACTATATATTTTTTGAGCATATTCCGTCTGCATCAAGTGAATATATTATTAATTTTATTTGTATTTTATTATAAAACATTTTAAGGTTGATAAAGTTTTATTTAATGGAATTATTAAATAAAAATGATAAATTATATGTTATGATGAAAAGGCAATAAAGTACATCATCCTGACTTTATTGTATGTGTTTAGCCTATGTATGTCGTTTGTATTAAAAATAAGAAGTCTCTTAAAAAGAGACTTCTTATTTTTTGTATGGAGGGGGTATTACAGATGCTTGATTACTTTCAAATGTTTTTAATTACTATGGCAGGTATTGCCTTATTTTTTTATATACAACATGCTGGAAAACCAACGAAAAGAAACAAATGGAAGTTTTTAATTATAGTATTTTTATTTTATCTTTTGAATTATTTATTTCTTAAATTTTTATAAATAAATATAGGAGGGGATACGTATTGAATTCTAAAATATAAGAAAAAGGAAGGGATAATCCTTCCTTTCATCATCCAGTATGCCCATGTGAATATTTAATAACATTTATGGTACTTTGAGAGCCTGTTGAAGAATTTGATCCAAAAGTTACTGTTACAACAATTAAAATACCTAGTAAGCTAACCGCTAATTTTTTCATTTTAATGCTCCTTTTTTAAAGTTTTTTTCATTGGCTTTACTAGCTTCATAAAAGTAATAGCTAGCTTTTAGATGATTATCTTCTTTGTAAAATTGGACTGCCAACTTTTCGGTATATTCATTTATATACTCATATAGTTCTTCTCGTTCAAAATAAGAAATTCCTTCTAAAACAGCTTTTTCTAAATCATTAGCACAGCTATGTAGATTTATTTTTTCTAAAATATTAAAGTGATGAATATAACCTTCAATTCCCAATTGAGTAGAGAGTTGGAGGCCCTTTTTTATTAATTCTTGAGCAATTTCATGTTCTCCTAATTTATAATGCTCTCTAGCTTCAATGAATACAGCTTTATAATCGCTAGGTAGTTTCTGATTAACTTCGGATAAATATCGTAATGCTACTTCAGATAGATTCTGAGTAGCGTACATAAACCCTAGATTGTGACGGACAATTAAAATATTGTATTCTAAATTTTCTTTTTGGAATGTATCCATAGCAGAGATAAAGTGTTCCTCAGCTAATTCCCATTCTTTTAAATGAGTGCATGCTAATCCATATAAGTTATTACAGAAGGCAACTTTTAATTCATATCCAGGATGCTTTGAAAATATATCTTTAGCCTTCATTACATGATTAATACATAAAATTGATCTATGTGTATGACAATAGAAAATGGCTAACTCATAATGGAATTCAGCATGTTCAATCTCATCAGGTATTGTTTCTAACAGGTATTCTGCTTTATCGTAATGTATTTTTGCAAGACTATGATTGCCGGTAACATTGGAATGAATGGCTTTAAAGAAGTGATAATAGTATGAAAGGAAATCGTCTGTAGGAGTTTTGTAAGCATCACTTTGTTTAAAGCTATCTTTAGAAATACTTAAGCTATCAATTAAATATTGATGTCTAAAATCTAGTAGTGAGTAGTATAATAATATCGTTTGATTTTCTTCTATATTATGAATTCTGTTTTCAATTTCTTGTTTAAGTAATTGAGCGGCGTCTACATGCCTAGCCCTAATTTCTTGATACCATTCATTTAATAAATGAGTTATTTGCTCGTTCCCCTGTATATGAACATTCATTGTTCAATTTCATCCTCTCCAAAGATATTATTCAGCAATTAGTATCATATCAGAAATTTCCTCTATCAAAATCTATTTAATAGCATTTATCAATATAAGACGGAATATTCTATTAATTTACATTTATTGAGATTCAAGTAGTATGTATTATTGTAATTTCTGTAAAAATAATCTTTTTTGATTTGAAGATTTGATCAAAATATATTTTTTTAACAGGCGAAAAGGGAAACATACCTAAGTAATTATGTATAGCAATAATAGGAAAAAAGAAATAAATAATAAAGACCTGCGGTAGTATGTCAACTGAAAAATAATATCTTTTGAAGTTATCAAAGGACAAATTGCTTAAAAAAGACATCACGAAACTAGACCAGTATTTTATGTAAAAT
>NZ_JAKUFX010000111.1:0-19514 GCF_022663635.1 Bacillus cereus group sp. BfR-BA-01356
CCCATTGGATCTGGCAATTTCTTATTTCCTATTTTAATTTCTACTACTGCATCTTTTTCTATTTTTACAGTTATGTTATCTTTTAATAATTCGTAACCTTTAGGTGCTTCTACTTCCACTACGGTATAGTTTCCTATTGGTAAGTCTTTTGATATCGCTTCTCCTTCTTCATTTGTTACTAGTTCTCCAACTATTTTTCCTTTTGAATCTTCAATTTTAAACTTTGCCCTTGCTAGTTTTTTATTTTTATCACTTATGTCTACTTTCACAAGCTTCATTTTCCCCATTGGATCTGGCAATTTCTTATTTCCTATTTTAATTTCTACTACTGCATCTTTTTCTATTTTTACAGTTATGTTATCTTTTAATAATTCGTAACCTTTAGGTGCTTCTTTTTCCACTAAAGTATAATTTCCTATTGGTAAGTCTTTTGATATCGCTTCTCCTTCTTCATTTGTTACTAGTTCTCCAACTATTTTTCCTTTTGAATCTTCAATTTTAAACTTTGCTCCCTCCAATTTTTTATTATCATTATTACTATCAACCTTTTTTATTTTTACTTTTCCTGTACTAGGCTTGTTCCAATGTTTCCAGTTAAATTTGAAATTGTGAAACTCAAATCCACCAGTTTGTTGTACCGCACCGACAAATGCTTGTCCATTAATCGAACCGCCTTTTGTTTCTAATACAGCATTGGGAGCAAACACACTCCCAACAACACCATATCCTTCTGTTGTGATCTTTTTCGCATTAGGAAAAACCCAAATCATTTTACTGTATAGCTCAGTAAATGGTGAATTAGGAGAATAGGGTTGTGATGTGGGAATTATATCCGTAGCCCTTCCAATATTGTTCTTGTCATATAGAATAGCCCCATTTTTAAATGTAACCTCTATCGCATCCGAATACATTACAATAAAATCTTTGTCCTTAGCATTTGGTAAAAATACATCTCTTATATCTAAATTAATTTTCCCTGTCAATTCTGATGAAACATAAATATTAGGATTGTTTATATCTTTTCCGATTCCATGACTCATATTTGGAATTGGGGTATTCGTTTTATATTGACCTGCATTTTTACTGACTTGGTTCACTATATTGCGAAATTCATTAAATTTCGCGTCAATTTCTAGTTTTTCTTTATAAACGATACGATCATAAGAGGATTGGATGATGCGATCTGGATCACTCTCTTTTGTCATTACGACTATTCCGTTTTGAATGATAAAAGATTCTTCTCTTGATTTCTTAAATTTTCCAGACAATAACAAGGACGGATATCCATCATCACCCCATTTTTCACCTACTATATTAGATGTTCCCGCTGCAGCACCTACAATCGTATACCCCGATGCATCCATATCACCTTGAACTGCAATTGCTCCTTCAATGTCGCCACCTATTGCTTTATGGTTACCAAAGACAACAGCATTATAACGCGATATATCTCCTAGACCTTCTAAGTTAGTCGTGGATCCATATGCTTCTTTTGGTACATATACGACAAAACTTACACTTAACATTAACAAAACAATAAAATGAATACTTACCAGCTTTAATCGTAGCCTCAATTCCTTTGTTCCCACCTTTACCGTATTTTTTCTATAGTCGAATAAAATGAAATTTTTATTAATGATGATTTACTTCATCTCCTATATACCTTCTTTACTTATCTTTGAATTTCTGGTCCCACTTCCCATTAATGCAGGATAAATAAATACATTCTATCAAGTAAACCTTTTCTTATAAATTTCGACTAGAAACACACATAACAATAGGATTGTAACTATTACAGTCCACTTATTAAATATAACTATCTCTGTACTCACTTTTTGTTTTTCTTTCTCGTTTAACTCCACACGCTCACCTCGAACTAGCAATCTATTGGTGTTTACTCCATAAGGCGTACACGTAATTAAAGTTGTATAATCTTTATTTTGTACAATTTGTAGATCGTCCGTTTCGTGTGGTAACACTACTTTAATTTGATCTACTTTATAAGCAAGAACTTTGTCTAAAGAATGAATATAAAAAAGATCTCCTTTGCTCAACTTATCTAAATCTGTAAATAATTTTGCTGATGGTAAACCACGATGCCCTGTTAAAATAGTGTGCGTATTTTCTCCACCTACCGGGAGCGAAGAAAAATCTAAATGACCTATCCCGCGACTCAATACTTCCTCAGAGGTCCCTTGATAGATTGGCAGTTTTATATTAATTTTCGATATTTCAATATACCCCATTACATCTCCTAAATTTAACGCATCAGCATACGCTTGATAATTACTTTTTTTTTCAGAAAATGGATCTGTAAATGTTTTCGCAGAAGTTTGAACTTGTTTATTATATTCGGCTGCTTCTTTTTCCCTACGTTCGACTTCTTTCTTTTGTAGCGCTTTGATCTTCTTATCGTAAGAGCTAATCTCAGAATAATGTGCACGAGTCGCCAACCAATTACTAATAGTAGGATATAAAAAAATACCTAATCCAAATAAAAAAATACCCCCCAAAACAAGATTTCGTTTCATATTTCCACCTCTGTATATGCTTAAATATCGAAAAGAGGGAAGCATTTTGCTTCTCCCCTTTTCCCATAGTTACATGTTCCTAAAATCTTAATTTCTAGCAAACTTTTTTCTAAAGAAAACAAATGCCGCTGTAAGCATTAACGTAAGGCCTATTATAGTAAAAAGAGTCGTTCCTATGCCACCCGTTACCGGAAGAATCCATCCACTTTTATTATTTTCAATCGTCAATTTAACCGTTTGATTATTTTCACTAATCTTTACATCAATGGGGTCTTTTAATAATTGATAAGATGCTTTTGTACCATCTTCTTTTGTATATGTTGGTGCTTTCGTTTCAAAAATTTGATAGTCTCCATATGGAATGTTAGACCATTTAATAACACCATTTTCATCTGATACACCTGTTACTTCTTTTCCTGCTACGACAACTATTTTTCCATTATTATCTTTAAGTACAAACTCTGCACCTTTTAATTTATTCTTATTAGCACTATCAATTTTTGTTAACTCAATTATTCCAGTTGTCGGAATAACAACTACAGGTTTAGATTCCTTTTCTCCAATTACATCATTTTTATTTGTAAAATGTATTTTTGCTGTATTTAAAATTTCCGAACCAGATGGTACTCCTTCTTTTACTTGGGATTTAATTTGCAAATGAAATTCTTTTTTACCATCTAATTTTGTGAAATCTTTTACTGTAGCTGTTACTTTTTGACCTTCTATAGCTACCTCAACAACGTTTGCATTTACTTCTGCTCCATCAATTTTCACGATTGGCTTTCCTTGAATCACTAAACGATTATCCAAAGTATCTGTTACCACATATTTTTTGTATTCCTTAATGTCTTCTGGAATTAATGTTTTAATATCATAATTATAATTAGTTAACGGATTTATTGGTAACGCTTCCAATTTTCCGTTAATTTTTTTATCAATTGTTGGTTCTTCATAGTTTTTCACTTCTATTTTAACTACTGTACCAGAAGTAATAGTTCCATCTTCATTAATTGTTCCGGAGTTCTTAACAAAAAACTCACGTTTAGTTGGATCTATTACATAGCCTTTCGGAGCTTTTGTTTCTTGGAAATAGTATTCTCCATACTCCAATCCTTGCACGCGGATATGGCCATTAGCATCTGTTGCTAACTCTTTTTTCACTTCTGTACCGTCTTTTTTAAATAAAGAGAATACTGCACCTGCTAATGCTTTTTCATTTACACCAGTTTTTATTAAATCCACTGCACCACGTTTAATCTCATTTTTGGGATACATGTGAACATCATAGTTTAGCACCTTACCCTCTTTATTCGTTAATGGGATATCCACTGTATACGTATTGGGATTTAGATTAACATGTGGAGGTCCTGCCACTTCTTTCACCTCATAACGTCCTAGCGGAAGATCTTTTAATACAGCTTGTCCGTTATCATCTGTTACTACTTGATTTGGAGTGGCTCCCATTACAGGTTTCACGTCTTCTTTTACGATTTTCCCATCGTTTGAAATTTTTTCAAAAGAAGCAACCCTTTTCACTTCAAACGTTACACCTTTTAATGGTTTCACATCTTTTGGCACCTCTTGATTTGCAGAACCGTCACCTTCTAGTCCCTGCGCTCCATCTTTTTCTTGTTCATACTTATGAATCGTTAAAGTACCTTTAGATGGTGAATCTGCCTTTACTAATACACTAGACCATGTAGAAAATGTTAAGAATAACACTAAAAGCACACTAAATATTTTTTTCATTTCTCTTATCCCCTTTACTACTTCTATCATTTTAAAAATTTCTTTATTACTATTACCTTCTTAAAAGCAATAGTGTGCCAAGTATCAGATTTAAACGAATAACATAAAACATAGTCGTCCAACAATCCATTGTTTACAATCACTTATTCACTTTTCTTATCTTCTATTATTACGTTGTCTCTCCACATGATATATGTAATTTTCTCCCCTAAATTACACGTATATCCCTATTTCAAGAATCATTACATTTGTTACATAATAGCTTTCACTGCTAATTTCGACTAGTCACTTACTGTCAATCTATTCATTTCTCACTTCCTATCCCTATTTAAAATCCAATCTTAATCATTTTTTAATACATATAAGTAATAACCAACAAATAAGTGTGACGATTCATATTTTACGTTACTGTCCAAAACTATTACCTGTATATTCAAATAATATGTGCTATTCATGTTAAATTATGGTATTATTCTTAGAAGTTTATAACTTTTATTTATATTTTTTATTGATAAAGGTTTTCCGTATCTACTTATGAAAAAGGAATATATGTTTATTTAACTATTACGCATAACTGTAAGGAGGAAGAATATGACTAAAAAACTCAGTCTAGTTGAGATAGAGTACATTTGCAATATGTTTTTTCAATCTTTCGAAATTCCAGTTTGTTTTTTAGATTGTAACAAAAATATTCTTTTAGAATTTAAATCAAAAAATGATTCACATTCGTTATATACATCAAAAATAGAACAGTTACATATGCTTTTTCAGAGAAATGATACATATAATTCCCCCATCTTCAGAACTCACGAATATCTAGGGCACTTTATTTTAATTCACATAAAGAGCGATTATATGGTGAACGGTACTGTTATTATTGGGCCCTTGACACATGTAAATTTTTCTACAAGTAAAGCGGATAGTAACCTTAATTTTATTCCAAATTATAAAAGAACAAGAGACCATTATTTTTCATTGTCAGTCAAAGATCAAAATTTCTTTGTAAATATAGCGATATTGTTCTATAACATTCTCTATAAAAAAAATTCAGATGTAAGCACCTTTTCAAATAACAGTGACTCACTTCATATAAGTCATAGCAGCATCTTAAACGAAGATGTATATATTTCAATGCAAAAAGACGAATCTATTTATCATAATTTATATATAGAGCAGCAACTACTTAGTTCTATAGAAGAAGGGGATAAAGAAACCGTACTCAAATATTATTACGAATTCCAACAAGAGACTCTTTCATCTTTATCTTCATTCCATCAATTAAGACGTCATAAAAACATTTGTATTTCATCCATCACGCTCGCTACTAGATATGCGATAAAAGGGGGACTTCCATCTGGGATTGCTTACAAAATTTATGATTTACATATCCAAAGAACAGAAGATTCAAAAGACAAAGAATCTGTTTGGGATTTATTAAAAAATGCTTTTTGTACCTTTGCAGACCGTGTAAAGGCACAAAAAACACAGCAATATTCACAGACTATTGCTATTTGTAAAAACTACATTTTTAAAAATATTTACAATCCAATATCTGTTAAACAACTTGCTAAATTTGCAAATGTGAATTCAGATTATTTATCTATATTATTTAAAAAAGAAGTCGGTATTTCATTAATTGAGTACATTCAACGTGAACGAATCGAAGAAGCAAAGAAATTATTAACTTTCACCACCTATCCTTTATCAGACATATGCGCTTCGCTTAATTTTAGCGATCAAAGTTATTTCACTAAAATTTTTAAAAAATTCACCAATGAAACACCTGGTAAATATCGAAAATCTCATGTTGTCATTTAGAGTGAAACTTCCATTAAAACAAAATGTTTTCAGTAACTCATCAATGGCAGATTAGAAGCACTCCCAGATTCATGAACTATAGGATTTATGCTTTTTCCAAACCAAAAAACACGTTACTATTCTTTTATTTTAATGAGAATAGTAACGTGTTTTTTATGTAATGTAGTTTTGTAGACAGAACATGATCCAACTACAAATTTTTATAGAAGCCAAATGCACCGCTTAACTACTAAAATCTTATTAAGTAAAAAATCCATATTTTGTTTTACTTACTTTCTATTTTATTTCTTTTGAATAATGAACTCTTTTCTTCAAACGAATGATCCCTACTATTATTTTTGTATCTTTCTAAATTTGCGAACAAAAGTGAGTACTGTGCCTGTAATAATCATCAATATGCCGATTGCTGCACTGTTAGTTGTACTTACACCCGTCTTTGGAAGCTCCTTATATGTATATTCTTTTTTATCGCTATTACTGTTGTTTGAGATATTACTCTTATTTTCCTTATTAGCAAGGCCATTAGCTTTGCTAGTTTCTTTATCTTTCACTAATACTTTTTGTATTGCATTTACCTCATTACCCACGGAATCTCTAACACTATATATTATTTCATAAGTACCAGCTTTAGTTGTATCTATAGTTCCTTCATACGCTACTTTAGAAATAAGGTCACCGTCCTCTTTATCAGTAGCTGATACCCCTACCAATGGATTAAATTGATCACCCTCAGTAATTGAAGTTGTAGCAGGTACTTTTAGTATTGGTTTATCATTTTTAACTTCTTCTCTAACTTTGACCGTTACAGTTTGCTTCGCCGTTACTTCATGACCTTTAGAATCTGTAACCGTGTACGTTAATACGTAAGTACCGGCTTTAGTTGTATCTACTTCACCATCAACTTTGATTTTAGAAGTGAGATCACCGTCTTCTTTATCGATAGCTAATACTTCTGCCATTGGAACAAATGAATCTCCTACATGAATTGTCGCTCCAACAGGCACTGTTAATTTAGGTTCTAAATCTGATGTTTCTCCATTTCCCTCTACAATTACAGTCTGTCTAGCCGTTGTATTTCTCCCTTGGGAATCAACGACCAAGTATTCCACAATGTATGTACCTGGTTTTGAAGTATCTACATCGCCTTTATGCTTTACTTTATTTGTTAAATCACCCTCTTCTTTATCAACAGCTTTTACATTTCTCATTGGATCAAACGTATCACCTACACGTAGTGTAATCGTAAACGGTACAGTTAACTCTGGAGCTTGGTTTTCTGCTGTTTTTTCGTTTTCTTTCACCGTTCCTGTAATTTTTGCCGCATCAAAAGCATTTTGGACTGCTTGAACTTCAATTGAGTTCGCTCCATATTTATTAGTTGCCACTTTAAGGCATGCCAATTTCAATTCAGAGAAATTAGAAGTCATATTTAATTCATCAGTATTTGCATAATAGAAAATATCAAACATTCTATCTTCACCAATACCATTTACATTTACACCGTTATGAGTACCACCTTGTGCAATTAAATACGCAACTTTATTAATAATACTTGAGTTAAAATGAACGCCTCCATAATCCTCTCCATTTAAATCATTATATTTACTATAATCATCAGGATACGGTAGTCCTTCTGAAAAATTAATTGCAGTTGGATTTTTCATATTACGAAAAGTCGATCCAGTTTGTTCTCCTATTGTCCAGTTAAATTCCCCATTATTTATGTATTTCTCTATAGCCGTTCCCATAATATCCGATAATGCCTCGTTAATTGCCCCAGATTCTCCTGAAAATTCAAGGTTAGATTCACTTGATGTAACTGCATGTGTAAATTCATGACCCGCTATATCGAATGCTTTTACCATAGGATCTCCATATAAAAGCATACTAATGTTATTAATATTAGTACTAAATGCATTCTCCCAATTTTCAGGATCATTTGTTCCTCCAGAATCCCATGCATGTACAACTGAAACTACTTTTTTTCCTTTATTATCAAAACTATTACGCTTATATTTTTCTTTATAAAAATCGTATACCTTTGTTGCTAAGAAATGAGCGCTTACCGCCTTTGGATCATTAAATGTTGTTGAAACACTAGTTGCTA
This sequence comes from Bacillus cereus group sp. BfR-BA-01356, assembly GCF_022663635.1. Taxonomy (NCBI): domain Bacteria; kingdom Bacillati; phylum Bacillota; class Bacilli; order Caryophanales; family Bacillaceae; genus Bacillus; species Bacillus cereus group sp. BfR-BA-01356. Next base: position 8,206 of record NZ_JAKUFX010000111.1, read on the forward strand.
GTATACCAGGATAATAACTTTCTTCATTTGTAATATCTCTATAATTTACATCATATGTCTCAATTCCTTGTCCTCTTGTGTAATCAGCAAGTGCATAATTCCCACTGGTCTGTTTAGAAATACCAAATGTACGAGTTACGCCTAAATCATCTTTTCCTGTTCCAGTTAATGATGTGAAATTGCTAGTTTTATTTTCCTTAACGGATTCAACATACTCTTCACTTATTTTCAAACTTGATTCTTGTACCATATCTTTTAACATTTCACCATTATGAGCATTCGCTAAATAAGTTCCAGATACATAATTTGGTGTTGTAGCAGCAAATGTAACTTGATATGCATTGCTAGCCTCCCCATGATTTTCATCAACAAAAATAACTGCCTTAACTTCTGGCTCAGAAATAAATTTAGTATCGTTTCCGTACTTTTTATAAATATATTGTTTTGCTTCTTCTTTTGATAAATTAATAGGTTTCTTTAAATCTTCTTGTGTTAAATTTTGTGCGCTAGCTCCTGAAATGCTTTTAATAATACCTTTTTTATCTACGTGAGCAGTCAACTGGTGGCCATATACTTCTTTTCCTTCATATATTTGTTGCATGCGCACAAGTGTAGTTCCATCATAAGAACCACGTTTTTGAAGAACTTTGTAATCTACTCCTGTTTCTGCACTAACTTGTTTTGGAGACAAAGCATGCTCCGTATTTTCCTTAAGTGCATCTTTCACTACATTCTCTGGTGCCTTTTTTGATGGTTGTGTCAGATTACCTGTACGGAACGAATCCTCTTGAATTTCAACTTGCATTTGACCAGGTTCCTCTGCATGACCTACTCCATATAGTGTTACACTTGTTAAAACGAAGCCTGTAGTTAATGCAACTATAGCTATTTCTTTTTTATTTCCCATGATATTTACCTCGTATAAATTTCTATTATTTATATAAAACTGCTAAAATGTATACAATCTATTCCTAACATAAAAAGATGACTTTTGTAATCAACAAAAGCCACCTCTTTAATATGTAATATCCCTAAAATGTTTTTAATACATAATTTCTATACAAAAAAGAAAAAAGCATTCATTAACGAGCATTTTGCAATACTTTTATTAGGTCATTTATATTTTCAACTTTCTGTTGAAACTGATCAAGTCTGCTATGTAGCAATGAAGGATTTTTATCTTCAGTTGAAATAACTTGTTTTAATTCGTTTTCTAATTTATCATACATATCAAAGAAATTATCAAATTCTACACTTACAAGCTCTTCATTTTCGCGATAGAATCTTTTTGCTTCTATATAAGTCATATATGATTTATTTAAAAATCCTAATGAAATTAAATATTTAGAAGTGTTTTCTTGATAAATAGCAATATCACACGCTATTTTAATATCAGAATAAGTCTTTTGAACGAGACAATGCAATTCAAAAATCTTAAACTTTAATCCATTATTCATTTCATCCCCTCCCATCGTATCTATTCTACATAAAATTAGAATATTATACAAAGAAAATTATTAGCATGAAATTGACAATTTAAAAAATAACTTAAGGATAAACAAAATCCCTCTCATTATAAATTATAGTTGCGGAGCATTTACCAACATAACAGCAAAATAAAAAGCGAAAAGAATAAATCTTTCCGCTCTTAGAGTAATAAATACATTTCATATTGCGCTAAAGAATTCTTTTCAAATCCACATTTCTTAAGAAAACCTTCCAGTAAATTATTGTTAGGAAACCCAATTGATAAACTTGATAAATTTAATTCTTCTCTTGCTATTTGTAATAATTTCATCCCAACACCAATATTTCTATAATCTTTTTCTACGAAAATAAAACTAATTTTACCTTGTTTATTTACACATAGAGAGCCTTTTAAGTCATTATCGACATATGCACCATAAAATACATGATTTGTTTTTTTGATATAATCAATATCATTTTGCCAATTTATATGGAAGTTTAACCATTTCTGAATTTCATCTTTAAAAGTTGGAAATTCTAATTGTTTTACTTCACTATCCTTACAATCTTTATTCATTATTTTAGTCAAATCATTTAAATTATAATAAGAAAGATCGTACACTTTTTCATAGCCCAACTTATTATAAAAATGAATCGCTCGGTCATTTCCTACAATGACTTCGAGAAAAAGTTGCTTACATCCATGTTGAATCGCCTCTTCTTTATGCAGTTCAAATAATTTTTGACTCACACCAATACCGCGGTAATTAGGATGAACCGCTAATGTTCCACAGCGCATAGTCTTAATACTTTCATAATCCTTTATACCACCTAGTATTACGCCAACAGGTTTGCCTTCTTCTAAAGCAAGAAAAGAATGTTCTAGCAAATTACCTTCTGGTCCCAAAAAACGTTGTATAAAATCCTCTTTTGAAACCTCCATCTTAATAATGTAATCTGAAAATCCATCTTTAAAAGCTTCATATACTAAATCAATATTTACTTCACTACACCTTTTATATTGAATCATATAAAATTGCCCTCCAACTGCTTATATTAAACTCAACGTGTACCCATATAATATATTCCATCTATTATAAATTTCAGCTCTTAATTTGAAATGAGCGGACATTTCCCTACATATAACTCACTATTGATTTGTTTTATAACAAACTATCTATTATTTACTACATTAATCTCATAAACACGCAAAAAAGCAATTAAATGCTCACATGCTCTTTCACATGCTAGCATTTTAAAGATTTTTTGTTCTTCTTTCGTTTTATCATTTGCTTGATCTGAAGCAGCTTTTAAACAGAGAAATGGTTTTTTATTTATTTGGCATACATAGGCGAAAGCTGCTACTTCTTGATCAACTGCCAATGCTCCATATACAGTATGGAGTAAATATCTCATTTCCGAACTACGAATACGTTGATCTCCTGATAAAAATGTACCGAAATGTATCGGATCATACGATCGTATTTTTTTTATTCTTCTTACAAGTGATTTTGTTGTTTCAATAGGTGCTGTTCTACCGTTATATAAATTAAAAACATCTTCCCCTGAACCAGCAGCAGTGACATCATGTTGTATTGCGTTTAGTGCGACTACAATATGACCGTTTTTCACCTTGTTTGATAAACTTCCGCATATTCCTGTCATAAACAACTCATCTGGCTGAAACTCACTAATTAACAATTGTACACAACTAGCGCAGCTTACTTTACCGACACCAGTAACAACTGATATAATTTCCAGCTCATTAATAGTATGAAAATGAAATTCCCAAGCTGCTCTTTTTTCAACACGTTCACTCGGATAATGTTGATGCAAATACGTCAGTTCTGGTTCCCATGCAGATACTATTGCAATACGTTTCATTACACGCTTCACTTCCCCTATTGTCATTTAAATATGTTATCTATACTTTCTCGTTCATAATCTGGAATCCATTCTTTGTATTTCTTATATAAATCTCGTATTATTTCTTTATTCTTCGCAATTACTTCACATCCTCTATCATCATACATAAACATGACAATATCTTTCGTTGCATTAATGAGAAATACATCTGGATAAAAAATTTCTTTTTTTCGTCCAAATCGAGGATACAAATCAGAAAAATCCTCATGATTAGCAGCTTGTATAAGCGATTCATATTTAATATCTTCTACGAGACATCTTAAAGAAAATTGATATGTACAATATAAATCTGCTTCTTCATCTTCAAATAGAAACGGTAACGTTTCTTGTCTTATATGAAATCTTAAATCTCTTTTCTTAATATATTTATTGTATACATTTATTTTCTGTGGAGTTTTTATGTTTTCCTTTTTAAATCTATAAACATTTGTCACTACAAACACTACATCTTCTTTTGAAAATATGTCTTCAAATAAGAATTTATTATATGTATATAGTTGAGAAAAGTATTCCATATTTAAATCGTCGGTTCCTTCTACAATTTGATATTTATCTTTTCCGAAATCAAAATGCAAATGATTTTCCCACTGAGATAATAAGTAGGGTCCTAATGTAACTTCTGGAAATGTTTGATTCATATATTCTTTTAATTGCATTTCCTTGTCCTTTCTACTGTACAATTCTTTTTAAATCCCAATATGCTTCTTCTAGCCACGGGTGTATAACTTTCAATGTATCTTTCCTTTCCCACAAATATGAAATATATACAAAAGCTGCTTTTTCCAAAGATTTTTCCAATCCTTTTTTTATTTCTATTAAATATGGTGGTGTCCCTTTTTGATCCCATTCTATTTTATCTGCAACAAATAATACTAAATCCATCTTCGTTGCATGTTTACGCAACGTTGTATGGGCAACAAATTGCATTTAAAATCTCTTCATCTTCGACTTTAAATATTTCTTTTGCGATTACCCTCGATAATTTTTGATGAATAATCATAGGAAACTTTCTTTCCGCTTCCACTATTTCTACACCAAATTCTTCAGCAACTGCAATCCGCTCCTCGTTTGGAAAAATGCCACTAATATCATGTAAATATCCTGCAATTGCTGCTTTTTCTTTATCTACGTGAAACTTTTCTGCAATCTTTTTTGCCTCATTTGCCACACGAATTGAATGTTTATATGTAAACTCTTTATTATATTTTAGTAGAAAAGCTTTAATATCATTTTCTATTTTTCCAGTTGGAGTAAATGAATATTTATCATTACATAACATAGAAAATCCCCCTTATAACTACCTTTCATTATAATGTAGAATCTAAATATCTTTGTTATTTTATATTCGATATTAATCTTTTTACTCCTTTTTAATACGTTACATGAAATTTTATACAGAATCATCGCTACAAGTACATAAATGTTTGATATTATAGTAATGTTGATGATTTGTAAGGAAAGGAACTACACAATGAATAAAAACATATTAATTATTGATGATGATAAAGAAATTGTTGAATTACTTGCTGTTTATTTGCGAAATGAAGGCTATAACATTTATAAAGCTTATGATGGCGATGAAGCATTGCAAAAGGTTTCTACATATGAAGTTGACCTTATGATTTTGGATATTATGATGCCAAAACGAAACGGATTAGAAGTTTGTCAGGAAGTGCGTGAAAATAATACTGTACCAATTCTAATGCTTAGTGCAAAAGCAGAAGATATGGATAAAATATTAGGCCTTATGACAGGTGCCGATGATTATATGATCAAACCATTCAATCCATTAGAATTAGTAGCTAGAGTGAAAGCTTTATTACGAAGATCCTCTTTCCAAAATGCTACTTCGCAAAAGAATGAAGATGGTATTATTCGTATTCGCTCTGTTGAAATACATAAACATAATCATACAGTTAAAGTAAATGGAGAGTACATTAAACTAACCTCTATTGAATTCGATATTTTATATTTACTTGCGAGTAATACAGGAAGAGTATTTAGTTCAGAAGAAATTTTCGAACGCGTTTGGAATGAAGATGGTTATGGTTCAAATAAGACGGTAATGGTCCATATTAGCAACTTACGAGATAAACTTGAAACAGTAATAAATGGAGAAAAATTTATTCATACTGTTTGGGGAGTTGGCTATAAAATTGAGAAATGAAGCATTTGATATATTAAAAGATATTCCTAAATGGAAACTTATTTTTTGGCTTTTATTAGCTATCACACTCACTCCTATTACTGAATTAATTATTTATCGCCTCGTTACGAGTGTAATTGAAAGTTCACTTACTCTAACCGAACTCGGTAAAGAATTCATTCGAATTTTTGGTTATGAAAAGTATAAAGGGATTAAAGAGTCTTTATGGATGATGATTGTATCTTATTTGTTTTTATTTTCTATTTTTTCATCCTATCTTTACATTTTTTATCGTCACGAGAAAAAACTTTATTATGAAACTTGTATAAAAAAAATGATAGAAGAAATTCGTTATATTGCAAATGGAAACTTCAATCATAAAGTTTCTATTGTAAATCATAATTATCTAGAAGAATTAGCAATCGGGGTCAATGAAATTGTTGAACAATTAAAAGTCTCCATTGATGAAGAAAGACAAGCTGAACAAGCAAAAAGTGAACTTATTACAAATGTATCACATGACTTACGCACTCCCCTTACTTCTATAGTTGGATACGTAAATTTAATCCATCATGATAATTATAGAGATGAAGTGGAATTGCGATACTATATTCAAGTCATTTACGATAAGGTAACTCGTCTTAATGCATTAATGAATGACTTGTTCGAATATACACGTGTTCAAAATAAAGAATTAAGCTTGTATTCTGTTCCTATTGATATTGTAGAGTTACTTGGACAATTAACTGTTCAATTCCGTATACAATTTCAAGAAGCTAATATAGAATGTCGGCCTTCTTTCCCGTCTCAAAAGCTCATGGTATTAGCTGATGGTGACAAATTAGTGCGTGTGTTTGAAAATCTTATTATAAACGCTATCGCTTATGGAAGCGAAGGTCGCTATATTGACCTTACTGCTTATGAAAGCAATAATATGATTACAATTGATATAACAAATTACGGACAACCTATTCCTAGTACGGATTTACCTCATATTTTTGAACGTTTTTATCGCGTTGAGAAATCTCGCTCTACAAACACTGGTGGATCTGGACTTGGATTAGCAATTGCAAAGAGTATAGTCGAATTGCATAAAGGAACAATTGAAGTATATAGTGATGACGAAAAAACAACATTCACTGTAAAACTGCTCCCATACAAATGTTAATATTACAAATAAAAAGTTCAATTTCTTACCATATAAGAAATTGAACTTTTTCCATAATTACCCTAAATTTAATAATCCTTTATAATTCTTTAGAAATTCTTTACCTTTTCTTTCTTCCTAATTAAGCATTCCTTTTTACAATACTATTATTGATGTCATAATAGGAGGATCGCTTATGCAATTCTTAAAGAAATTCGCTATTTTATTATTATCTTTTTTTATTACTGCACTTATCGTTTTATATTTTTATCTTTATGTAAATGGTCCGATTATTCAAGCTAAATCAGCTATTTTAATAAATGCTAATTCAGGTGAAATTGTTTATAAAAAAAATGAAGAAACTCCAGTACAATCAGCTGCTTTATCTAAATTAATGACAGAATATATCGTATTGGAGCAACTAAATGATAGAAAAATACAGTTAGATGACTTCGTACAAATAAGTAACGAAGTTTTCCGAGTAGAAACAAGCCCTATACAAGTAACATCGAATGATAAAACAACGGTTCGTGATTTACTTCATGCATTGCTACTGGCAGGGAATAATCGTTCTGCACTCGCCCTAGCAGAACACATTGCTGGAAATGAAGATAACTTTACAGTATTAATGAATAAAAAAGCAAAAGAACTAAAGTTATTACAACCATCTCCATTTCTAAACTCTACTGGAATTAATAATAATACAAATAAACAATCAACTACAACAGCGATAGACGCAGCTAAACTAGCAGCACGATTAGTAAAAGATTTTCCAGATGTATTGAATATTACAAAACTAACCTCTTACCAATTTACCTTCAAAGATTCCCAGGTTTTCAATACGAATAAAATGATATATTCCCTTAATGAAAACATTAAACTTCAAGGTGTTGATGGCTTACAAACTAGTTTTTCAACTAACGGTAATTATAGTTTTGTCAGTACAGCAAAACTTGGAGATACTAGACTAATTTCAGTAATATTAGATGCAGATGAAGAAAACATTTCATTTATTGAAACAAAAAAGTTGCTCCAGTATGGTTTTGATCCTTCCTCGTACTCTGCACTCCAAGCTTTTAAAGACGCCCTTACATCTTGGACAATATTGCTTCAGTTTAAAAATTTAATTATACAAACTATAATGATTTTTTTAATCATTACCACCTTAATGTTTTTACATATACGTCAGAAAAAATCCGAGGATTTCAATTAAGAAATCTTCTTATATATATAAAACCGACTTGCGCTTGAGATGCAAGTCGGTTTTTAATTCTATCATCCTCTTCCAAGCAAATTTGCTGAAACTGGTTGCAAGCTTAACTCTCTCGCCCATATAGATAGCTGACCAATATGATAAATTTCATATCCCATTACATGTCTTAAAACCTATGTTTTTTGAGGCATACATCCATCTCTGTTTCCTTTCGTTGTGTTCGTTTGTTTAGTTTAAATGGGTTAATCTATTAATTCTATTAAATCCAACAATTGAACTATTACACTTTAAAGTTCTACTCATATACTATAGTAGATTACTAGAAAGGAGGCTTAACTATGGATAGTTGTGTTGTATTTGTAAACGGACAACCTTTTTTAGTTCTTTCAGTAGCTGGTATTGAAATTGCTAGATTAGAGATTTCCCTTCAAGTAGCATTAGCTCTAAGAGTGCTTGGGATACCAATCTGTGATTAATTACCAAATTAAAAGAAAAAGAGGGCATTAGCCCTCTTTTTTTATTTTCCTCATATATTTTCTTAACAACAAATAAAATTTTAATTTTTATATTGTAAGGAAATTCCGAAAAATAAACTCATTTTATTCAATAAAAAGAGCACCACCCATACCTCATTATCCGTTTCTAAAAAATTAGAATTCGATTAATTACAAAAAAATTTAAATATACGAACGTTACATAAAATACTTGTTAGAATAGCTGTCCTTCACACTATTTATTTCGCAGACGTTATATAATCAAAGCACCAATGATTAACTTTTTATACGGCTTATTTTAAGTGTGCTAGCATTCTAGGCTAGATGATCATGACTGCAAAAAAAACTTCAAGTTCTCGTTTATATAAATCAGATAACGCTTTCACTTTTTGAATCGATTGATAATCTTTAAATTGCGGTTCGCTATCTTCTTCTCCTTGAAGAGCACTAATCCAACTATACTTGAAATCATGTTTCTAACATACCCCCAGTTTGCAAAGTAAATCTTCCTCTCAAAGTTGTTCACACCACTTAAACCAATCATCTCTTACTTGCCAATTATATTGAAATAAAGTGTACACATTTCTCTCTCCCTTACTTCAATTATCCACCTAACAGCATCTGTTATACATTTAACCATTGACAATCACTTCTCTTCGGCCAAGTTCCTCTACAGCGTGATTAATTATTTCACTTACAGATAAAGAACCATCCAATATGATATCTGAATTCGGCTTAACAGTATGAATTGCCTCTAAATAAGCTTTTCTCGCATATGTCATGTAATGTTCCAAATCATTATGTATTTCATCTATTGTACCTTCCTTAAAATCTCGCAAAATCCTTCTAGCCATCGCAATATCTAAAGGCGTATTAATAAATATAGTTACATCAATGAATTTTCGCATCTCACTATTTAAGTATGCAAAAGGATAATCTACAATAATATAGTCTAAGGTATTATTTTGTATAAGTTGCTCAATATCATGAATTAATGGTGTTAATACCCACTCGTCGTAATTCGCCCCATCATCAATCCATTTACAAATATCAGCAGGAGAGTTATCAAATGTATAACTATCAAAATATAGAGCTTTTGAGTTTTTAAACTTATGCTTTAATCTTTCTGTAATTGTAGTTTTACCTCCTCCCGAAACAGCTGCAATTGAAATTATTTTTGTTTTATTATCCACTATACCCACCAAACCCCTTTGTTAACATAATATAATTATAAATTACTATCGTTGCTACTTCTTCCATTCATATTCTAACATACTCATTTCCCATAAATTCCAATACGTTTCTCCTACTCTTTTTGACTCTCTTAATAAGCCTTCTTTTACAAACCCTATTTTTTCGTAACATGAAATGGCCGATGTATTAAAATCATACACACCAAGAGTTACTCTATGTAGTTTTAATTCGTCAAAAGCAATATGAAGTACTGCTTTCATCATATGTTTTCCTATAGAACGTCCTCTCATCTTCGTATTACCAACTAATACTTTTCCAATTCTAGCGGACTTATTAATATTATCTATTTGCCCAAGCGAAATATGTCCAATAACGTCTGAAGTCTCTTCATCTACCACTTTGAAAGCGAGTGTATTTGCACTTTCTATATACTTCTCTAATTGCTGTTCGTCTAAAGGAAATGTGAATGCATTTCCTGACCACTGTATTAGAAATTCTTCGGAATTAATCCAATTTATTAATTGTTTAAAATCAGATTTCTTAAAGCTTTCTAGTTTAATCACTTCCTTGCTCCTTTCGTACATCATGCTTTATAACCTCAAACTTATTTCTATATAAAGAATATATTCTCCTTTTATATAAAATCAAAATAAAGCCATTCATGTGAATGGCTTTACAAAAAAGCAGCATAATTATGCTTTGTTTGCTACATCAATACTATTAAAATCAAAGTCAGCAGTAACCGTTGTAACCGGTGGGAAAATTGCTTCAATTTTGCAAATGGAAATAATTACTCCAACCGATCCAGGAATAGCCGCAAGCCTAACTACATCACAACTTACAGACGAAACAGTACCTACATAAGTACGTCCCTCTGTATTAATTTGAACTGTTCGATTAATTAATTTCTTAAGTTCATCCCTAATTCCTTGTACACAAGAATTATCACATTTCTCATGCTGTTCTTTTTTACACTCTTCGAATACTTCCCAACAATCATCTTGTTTACATGTACACTTCTTTTTACAATTATTAAATCGAGAACCCAATACCTCACCCCCTAATCCTTTCTATTAGTAAAGTATGTCCACTAGCTTAAAAGGGTACGAGGCAAACACATAAAAAGAAAAAAACAAACAATTGTACCAAACTTTCTTTTCATTATTCATTATAAAAACAGACTTCTCCTAATTAAAAGCTTTTTAATGAGCAGCCGTGAATTTAGTCCTACTCCATTTAATGTTTAGACACCACTTTCTAAAACAAACCTTTTTTCTTTTAAATAAGACGCCCCTTAAAAACACACTAGATTTTCCCATTAACTCACATATACATAGACTTTATTTGTGGATTTCCCATTTTTCATTGTGAAATATACATTTAAAAAACGTACTTGAAAATAAGATATTATTTGTAATCAGAACATTTTCTTCAACAAGTGTTTATTGAAAAATACCATAACTAGTAGTAGTTCTCTTCACTTTCTCTTAAAAATTAGCATAGTTTGTATGAATTCTATATCGAGTAGAAGACACTCTATCATATAAAGATAAAATAGTAGGTTAATAAACAAGCCATTTTTTTATTAAAACATAGAATAATATGAACACTATTGAAAGACCAACTATGAAAAGTCAAGGGGACATTTTCAAAAAATATTGCTAGAGGATTTTGAAAATAAATCCACTGGATTCGATAGGAAGTGGCTAAACGTCTTCATAA
>NZ_JAKUFX010000112.1:0-19188 GCF_022663635.1 Bacillus cereus group sp. BfR-BA-01356
CACCATCGTTTTCAGAAAAAATTAAAGAACCTGAGTCCATACGAATATCGAACTCAGGCTTCTTAACTATGCGTTTTAATTACTGTCTACTTGACAGGGGTCAGTACATAACAGGCTTCTTTTTTATTATTTAGTAAACACGTTTTCGATTTTCTGCATAACTAGAGATGAGTAATAATGCAGTTTCTTCTCCTATATTACGAACAATATGAGGAACGCATGCATTCCATGAGAAAGAATCACCTTCTTCTACAATTGCAATATCTTCACCGTGCTGAACTTCTAATTTTCCGCGTAATACAAGGTGACATTCTTCCCCTTCATGGGCATTTGGTGAATTTTCTTTCGGGAATCCAGTAGGGATTTCTACTAAAGATAGGCGAAGGCCCCCTTGCTCCGCAACATGTTCAATTCTTTGCTCATCTTTGCCGTATACACTGTATTTCCGTTCTTCTTTTTTGACAATTTTTAATCGATCTTTTTGCTCTAACAATAAATAGGGAAGGGGAACGTTTAAAAAATTGGAGATCGTTTCTAAAGTTGAGATAGATGGTGATGTTTTATTATTTTCAACCTGACTCATAAATCCTTTAGAAAGACCTGTTCCCTCGCAAATTTGTGCAATTGTTATGCCTCTACGTTGACGAATTTCACGTATTGCAGAACCAATATTCATAAAATCAAGCTCCTTTTTGTAAACAACTATTTGTATCATAGCAAAAAAAATATATTTTTTCCCAGTGAAAATGAATTGACGAATAAAAAAAATTAGTGTATGTTTTGTAATGTAAATAAAAGTTTTGTATAAGAAAACTATAAAGGAGAGAATGAAATGAATCAACATATTGGTAACTTAATTATTCGTATCGTGTTAGGGGTAACATTCTTCATGCACGGTTTAACAAAATTCCAATCAGGAATTGACAATATTGCAGGATGGTTTACAAGTATTGGTTTACCAGGAGGACTTGCATACGGTGTAGCAACGTTTGAATTAGTTGGAGGTCTATTATTAATTCTAGGTTTAGGTGTAAGATATATTGGATTATTATTTGCACTTGTTATGGTTGGAGCAATCGTAAAAGTGAAATGGTCAGCTGGTTTATTGGGAGATGGAAAAAATCCTGGTTTCGAATTAGAACTTGCATTATTAGCAATGGGTGCATACTTATTTGTTGCAAAAGCTGATGGCTTTGTAGATAATTTCTTAAAAGAAAAAATGTCAAAGAAGAACTAATTTAAATGGGGGGGCTAACAAGATGAGTTTTCAACTTCATCCCGATACAACACTTGATGTTGTTCATTTATACGTATCTAATGTAAAGAAATCACTAGAGTTTTATACGGAAGTACTAAGTATGAAGGTGCTAAGAGAAGAAGAAGCAGTCGTTACATTTGGGAATGAAAATGATGAACCACTTCTTATCATTGAAGAAAAGAAAGAAGCTTTTCCGAAGCAAAGAGGAAGAACAGGGTTATATCATTACGCAATTTTATTACCAAGTAGACAGGATTTAGCGAATGTTCTTCGTCATCTTGTAGAGATGGTATATCCACTACATGGCGGAGCCGATCATTACTTTAGTGAAGCTCTTTATTTAGCTGATCCAGATGGAAACGGGATTGAAATTTATCATGATCGACAAAAAGAAGTTTGGCGTGATGAGAATGGAGAACTCCCATTTGTTAGTAACCCGTTAGCTGGTGAAGAATTATTACAGCAAGGAAGTACATGGAATGGCTTTCCAGCTGGTACTGTGATGGGGCATATTCATTTTCATGTAGCTGATTTAGAGGAAGCGAAACGTTTCTATGTTGATGGTCTTGGTTTTGAAGTAACGATTCCATCTCGTAATGGAGCATTGTTCGTATCTGCAGGTGGTTATCATCACCATATCGGTTTAAATACATGGCAAGGTGAAGGGGTACCACCGCAAATGCCAGGTTCTGTTGGTTTGAAATATTTCACAGTTGTACTAGCGAATGAAAAACAAAAAGAGCAAGTATGTGAAAGCTTAAAAAATATTGGCAAGATTGCTACGTACAAAGATGGAATATTACAAGTCGAGGATCCATTTGGACATTGTATCCATTTCAAAATAAAAGGAGAAGCCTAAAAAGGCTTCTCCTTTTATTTTCTTATAATTGCTTTTTCGTTTTGTAAAAATAGTTCATCAAATTGTTTTGCAAGCTCAAAATCTAGTTTCGTTAAACCTTTTGCATTCCAAGATGACAAAGTAATAATAACTGCTTTATACTGGATAAGGATAAATGGATGGTGATTATGTTCTTCTGATAGTTTGGCGGCTTCAGAGACAAATTCGACTCCTTTTAAGTAGTCGGAAAACATATATTTTCGTTCAATCCATTTCTCATCTTTTACCATCCATTTATCTACCTTCAATAATTCTTCGTGAACTTCTTCTTCAGTTAATCTTAGCATCATTTTTCACATCCTTTACTGGAAGTAACGCAAGACCATTGTTAATAAGGCGTGTTACAGCTTCGTCAGTTGTGAAAGTAGAAAGTTGATGTAGTAATGCTGCCGATGTTTCATGCCCTTTGTTATGCTCTAAAAGTAACTCTAATACTTCAAGGCGCAGTAACCATTCTTTCGCATAAAATTTATTTAATACTTCTTGAATTGCTACTAATTGATCGATATGCGCGTCGTGTAAAATCCCCTCACTTCGAATATCTCGAACTGTTTGATACATACGTTCAAGTTCATTCAGTACAAGTGGAGCAGGAATTTCGTGAACTTCTTCATCCATTGGGAAAAATGCTGCGGCATCTGCGGCACCTGGGAATACTGAAGTGATTTGTGAGCCAACAGCCATATCAAATGCGCCCCATGAAGCATCAAATAAAACGCGGGCGTTATAAGTAACTGTGCAATCGATAAAGGAAATAAGAGCAATTTTCTTATCGTTTTTTACAATATCTGTTACTGTTCCTTTTACATGAATACCACTTGCAAAAGTAAACTCAGCGATAGTTCCAATTGTAATTCCTAATGATTGTAGTTGTTCGTCTGTACAATTTTCTAATGCAATATTTTCAGTGAGTAATCCAATCGGTGTTCCAAATCCGTCACTGTGTACAGAAGTAGAATGATTCGCTAACTGTTTATTATGAAGTGCTAATGCCGTTGGCGAATTTGTTCGCATGTAAATTAATTCACCTGCATCGTTTTCAATTGTCTCGCTAAATGTACCTGTAATTTGTAATCCGCTATTTAGCTCAGCTGTTGCATAGTTCTCAGAGCGAATTGCTTTTTCTAAACCTTCTTTTCCACCTGTTTTAAAGGCCATTGTTTTAGAAAATGTTTCAAGCGCATCTGTTAATTCTTCAAAGGATTCACAAACAAATAGTTGTGGTTGCATTTTTGTTACGTCATAAGTTGTCCCTATACATGCTTCGATAGAAAATGGAACCTTTTCTACAGCGTCTGTTAAGCAATGTTTGCTTTCGCCAACAGAAGAAAGGAGACCAGCACCATATATCTTTGGATCATCTATATTTCCGATCAATCCATATTCTACTGTCCACCAGAAAAGACGTGAAATTTGTTCAGCTTCTGATAAACCAGAAACTAAGTTTTGTTTTTCAATTACAGCATTTTCAGCAGCCTTAACTTCATCAGGAGTAGAAGTAGGGCTTTCTTTCACTATCGTTAATGTACGAACAGCTTCAAATGCATCATGTTCTTCTTTTGTAGAGAAAGCTTTTGCACCAATTTGCCCAAAACGTTTCACATATTTTGCATATGTAGGATCAAGTAAAATCGGTGCGTGTCCTGCGGCTTCGTGTACTCGATATTTTCTACTTTCCGAATATCTGTTGCGATCGGTAGTAATCCGTGTCCTTGAAAATCGAAGAATGCTACGCCGGGAATAAGTCCGTCAATCGTTACAGCGCCCCAGCCACTTGGTGCCAAACACTCATTCATTTCTTCTACTTTTGGAATTGCATCTATATTAATACCAGATGATTGTAGTCCGTTCACATAGGCTGGATGAGCAACGTCTTTTAAGAAGCTATGATTTTGTCTCATAATGTAACGCCACACAGCGTGATTCACCGGTGTGTATTGATCATAATGTTGTGTGGATACGAATGGTTTTAAATGCGATGGAATTTCTGTTTTCTTTGTCATTTAGACATCCTCCTTTTTTTCTATAAAATTGAATATCGATTTCGTATAGCTTGTATCACCTCCCTTCATTATTTGTAAGCGCTTATAAAATTTTATCATAAGATTCGGAATTATTTAACATCTGTTTCTGTGAGAAATAGAAAAAGCCCCTATCGGAAAATCCGATAGGGGCGAAAGAATCGCGGTACCACCCTATTTGTAAGTGAAAATATACTTACATCTCAATTAATGATAACGGAAAAATTCCGTCTTTTCCTTCATGCATAAAAGCACTACGAAAAAGAAGCTCCAGAATTGTAATTCATACTTATATATGTGCTAATTTCCACCGACCATTAGCTCTCTGTAACAGGGATATAAGATACTACTGCGATTCTTTCAACGCGTATATATGAAATTGTGTAAGAGGATGGACGCAAAAAAGTCCCTATCGGAAAATCCGATAGGGACGATAAAAATCGCGGTACCACCCTATTTGTAAACAACTAATTGTTTACCACTCACTTTACGATAACGGAAAGATCCGTCTTTCTCTTCATGCATAAAAAGCATTACGGGAAAGAAGCTCCAGAATTGTAATTCACGCTTGTATATGTACTGATTCGCACCAACCATCAGTTCTCTGAGACAGTGATATAAGTCGCTACTAGTATTCCTTCAAAGCCGATATATAATTCGTTCAACTAAACTATGTTTTGTATTATAAAACTATATTAAAAAAATTGTCAACAAAAATTTTTTATCCCGTGTTAATGAGCAGTAAAATTCCTACCTCAAAATTCGGTTGGAGCAAAGAAGTGAGATGGGAGATTAACTGCCCGTAACTCCCGATTGGTGAAGGCTAATAATCAGTGGGGATGAACGAAATCTCCACTGATTAAAATTTTACTTTATTTCACTTCTAAATTAACAGTTAAATTAGAGGTATTGCCAGCTGCATCAGTTGCTACAATGTGAATAGTATTTTTTCCTTCTTGTAATTGAGTGCGATCGAAATAAATGTCATAGCTTTTCTCCCAAGGGTTCAGGAATGCCTGTTCCCATACACCATTTCCGTTAATTTCATATTGCATTCTCACTGGAATACCAGGTGCTATCCAACCAGATTCTGACATCCAATCTAGTAGAATATCATCAACTTTTCCTCTAATTACGAGATTTTCTTGGTCAACCTCGTGTGTTAACTTAGGTGCAGTTCGATCAAGAAATACAGCAGCTGTTTGCTTTGTTTCCCCGCCAGAATTAGAAGCAACTGCTTCAATTTGATATAGCCCATCAGTTAAAGGAGTGCCATCTGCTTTTGTACCATTCCATTTGAAAGGTTTATACCCAGGAGTTGCATTTTTAGCTTGATGGATAATCCCTTGATACGTTACACGTTCTTTCGTAACTAAATTTGCATGCAATGTGATATCATCCACAGGCGCAACTAAATAGTAGTTGATGAGATTATCATCTAGTACGTGGTCGCCATTTGGGCTAAAAGTAGAATTAATAATTTCAAGTCCATCGATACGTTTATAATCTTTAGGATCGATACTAAATGTGAATGGAATTCGAATTTCTTCTTTTGCCCCTTGTTCTTTTACATATACATTTCCAGTATACACACCTTGTTGTAGTGAGCTATCTACAGTGATAGTAAATGGTTTTTCGGTACTACTATTCGGTTGAATGCTAATCGATGAAGGGACAGAAGCTTTTACTTTTGTTTTTGTGTTTGCATCTAGTAATTCCACACGAGTTGAAAAACTTTTCTTTTTACTAGAAAGGTTTTGTAATGTAACATTTTGCGTCAGTTTTACTTTTCCGCTATTGGGCTTAATAAGACCGAAGCTGACATTGTTAGGTTTTACTAATACATTTGTTTGAGCTGCTTTCGGAATGTTAATTAAACCAGATCCTTGTGCCATAACAGGGTATGTATTTTCATTGACATCATGTAATGTTTTGACATTGTTGGCAAGAGCCGCTTTCAATTGTTCTGTCGTCCAATCAGGATGCATTTGACGCAAGAGGGCAACCGCTCCAGCTACTTGCGGAGCAGCCATACTTGTTCCGTTATGCGATTCATAGCCGCCTCGCGGTACTGTACTAGTAATTTGTACTCCAGGTGCAACAACATCAGGCTTTATTAGCCAACTTCCTTGTGATGGTCCTCTTGAACTAAAGTTACCGATAAGTTCTGTTTGCTTTGGTTGTCCAATTTTTATATTTTTCTTTCGTTTTGTAATTAAAGTTTTTAATTCTTCCCCATTTGTATTTGATAATTGCATTACTGGGACAGCTAGATGTTCACGTGAAAAATATTCCGGCATCATATTAATTTCTTTTTCGCTAGAGATTAATAACACACCAAGTGCACCAGCTTGCTTCGCTTGTTCTGCTTTTACTAATGTACTAGAAGTACCTTGTAAAATAAGTGCGAATTTCCCTTTCACATCTTGTTTTGCATAATCACTTGGATTGCCATAACCAACATATACAAGAGGAGAATCATTTTCTATTGGAAAATCGGATTTTGATAATGGTAACCCTTGATATGTTTTGCTGGAACCAGTTACTTGGAATGTTGGAAACGGGATAGAAACCGTAGATGCTCCAACAGAAATGACACTACTTGCGTTACCGGGAGCATCAACAGACCAAGGTTTTGGTCCGTCATTTCCATTTGAAACGACAGCAGTAACACCAAGTTTCGCTGCTCGTTCTAACGTTAATGTTACAGGCTGATCAGGTACATTTAAATCCTGCCCAAGGGAGAGGTTTAATACATCCGCACCATCTTGAATTGCTCGCTCAATTCCTTGGATAATATCATCTGTTGTACCAGTTCCACCGTCATTCATTACACGATATGCTAGAATAGAAGCGTTTGGAGCAACGCCTTTGATTTTTCCGTTACCCGCAATAATTCCAGCTACATGAGTACCATGTACGTTACCATCCATTGGATCGTTATCTTCATCAACCGTGTCATATCCACCGATATAATTTGCCTTTAGGTCAGGGTGTGTATAGTCTACGCCAGAGTCGATAATGGCTATTTTCATGCCTTTTCCATCAAGCGGTTTGCCAAATGGATCTTTTAAATTCCACGCTTCAGGTGCACCAATTGTCGGTCCACCGATATTTGGTGCTTCTTCGTTAATAGCACTTTTTGATGTTTCATGTAATTTATATGTTAAGTTCGGATAGACTGCTTTTACTTCAGGTAAAGAGGCAAGAGAGGTAATTTGATCTCCAGGAATTGAAATAGAGAATCCGGAAAATAACGTATTATACACTTCTTTAATTTTTGCACCAGGTGCTTTTTCTTTTATTTTCTTAGTCGTATCTTCTTGTGCTTTTTTGAGCTCAGCATGATAAGACTGTGCATTACTATTTTGTAAATCTGGAGCATGCTGAATATTACTTTGAGCAGCGAGAGGTGCATGTTGTAATTCTACAATTACTGATATTTCTTTTGTTGTTTTCGTTTCAACATTTTGAGCGATTTTATGTTCTCCCCACTGTTCAATCGTTGTTTTTAATTGTGGACTAAATTGCTTCTCCTTTTGTAGTGATTCAGCATGAGCACTTAAAGCTCCAAAACTAGAAAAGACAAGCGCCATGCTTAATAGTGTAGATGTAGTTTTTTTCATTGATACTCCCCCTAATAAAAAGTGCCAATATTCAGAAATAAAATCTTGCATTTTAGTTAGAAATTATACATATAAATGTTGGCTAAACTATACTTTCGACATAATTCATACCAATCCTCTATGGATTGAAAATTTCTTGGGAAATTTTTTCTGATTATGTCGAATCGATATTTTTCACATATTGTAGGGATAAAGTGAGGAATGCTATGAGGGAAATGGAGTGATGGTATGAAAAGGCTAATAGTAAGTAGTAGTGTAGTGTTGTTTATGTTTTTATGTTCTATCACTATTACTAGTGCAGAAAATAATAGTGTGAAAGTTGCTTTTATTCGTCATCATAATCTTTGGATTAAAGTTGATGGGAAAGAAATACAGATTACAAAAGGAGAGTACATAACAGGGCCGAAGTGGTCATATGATGGGGAATGGCTAGCGTATGTAAAAGGGAAGAAACAAAGTATTCTTGAGTTATATCGGCTGAAAGATGGAAAGAAAGTTACGCCGTTTCACTCAGAAGCATCGAATTATCAATGGTCACCAACAGAAAATATAATTGCATTTATATTTACAGGTACATTAAATACATTTGATGTAGAAAAAAAGAATGCAGATTTTGAAAATGTATCGGCTGGTGTAGGGGATTATGCATGGTACCCCGATGGAAAGAACTTTCTTGTATCCTCTGAAGCGCACTTACTTCCAACAGGATGGACAGGCGCTCAGCTATATGAAGTGCAAAAAGATGCACATATGAATCCTCACAAAATGAAGCATTTGTATGCATTGCCAAATGAACACGATGATTTCCTAGCGCTAGTAGCAAGTGGCTTTAAGTGGTCACCAGATCAAAAGTGGATTTCATTTTTAGCAGTACCGACAGCTTCATGGTCAGCTGATAGTAATACGCTTTGCTTAGTTCGTGCAGACGGCAGTCGGTTTGAAAAAGTAGATCAAATGTTATTAAACGCACAATGGTTTCAATGGGCACCATCAAAAAATATATTAGCTTATATTGAAGGGAGCGGAAGAGTTGCATTAGAAAATAAACATTTAAAAGTAAAGGAATTGCCAGCACTTCAGCAGAACATATTTACGCCGAAAGGATATGTTGATTGGGATTTTGTATGGAAGAACGATAGAGTAATTATCGTTTCACGAGCAAAAGAGGCAGGGATAGAAACTCCACCAGAAAAAAGGCCACTACCATCTTTATATGAGGTCGATAGTACAAGTAATGCACAGCATCAAATCACAAAGAAAACGAACAAGCAAGGGGATTACCACCCGATCTTCATGAAGAAGAGTAATCAATTAATTTGGATACGTTCAGACCGTAAGAAAGCGGATGTATGGCTTGCTCATAAAGATCGGAAGCAGGAAAAGAAGTGGATTGAAAATATAGATGTACCAGCGTGGTATTATGAGAAATGGAATTGGGGAAATGTTATCTCGGTGAAAGAAGAATAAAAAAACTGCCTAAAAGATCATTTTAGGCAGTTTTAATTGTTATTTATGTGTTTTATTTGGCTTTTTTTTCGCTGGGTTTCCGTTCCCTTGGCGCTTTCTATTTTGTTCATCTTTTGCTTGTTTTTCATGTAGTGTATCTAAAAATTCATTCGAGTTACTCATGTTTATATCTCTCCTTTCATTTTGTCATGATTACTATAACCATTTAGGAGGATAATCATGAGTTAGAAGTTAGGCACTTAATTTTCTTCGATAATGTAAGTAAAATATTCCATACATAACAAATAGCATGAGTAAAACTTGTAACTCTACATTTTCTTTTAAAATAGCTGCGATAGTGTCTGGTAAGTACGGTGATTTATCGTTTGTGCTTAAACCTAACCATTTATTTAAGAGGCTAATGGTACAAAACATAAAAACACCGGACCAGCTTGCCGTAATTGCTTTTTGCTTAATTTTTGTTTCACGTTCATCATCTGTAATCCAAGGATTAGCAGTTTTATCACTACTAAAGAAGCCGTTTATATATCCCCATACAATCATTCCAATAAAGAAAATTATCCATTTCATATATGTAATTCTCCTTTCTGTGTAAAAAGTTTTTTACATATTGGTTTTCATATAGCAGGAATAAAGTATGAGATAGGGAAGAAATATGTAAGAGGATTTCATAATGAGAGGAGGAAGGGGATGAAAATCGTCTTTGTTCGGCACGGGGAAGGAGAACATACAAGGGATTTGCCATCAAGTTTAAAAGTGCTTCATCCGCCATTGACGGATGAAGGAAGGAATCAGGCTAAATTACTTCAATGCAATGTGCCATTACAAGAGACGGATATATTAATTGCTAGTCCTACACTTAGAACTTTGCAAACGGCGACAATATGGAGTGCGAAAGTTGCTTGTCAAAAAATCGTTCATCCATATGTATCTCCGCGTATTTTTCCTTATCGAGAAGAAGCGAGAACATTACCGTGCGATTATATAGTAGATCAGGGAATGATAACAAAGTTATTTCCGCATTTTTCGATAGAGAAAAGCTCAAATAATCAGTTATGGAAGGAAGGTATAAACACTATTTCAGAGAATAGTTTTCAGCAAATAGTAGATGAATTTCTTCTTTGGTGTTATGAACTGAGTGTTGAAAGAATTTGCATTGTATCCCACGATGGAACAATTACAGCATATAGGCAATATTTACAGAAAGTCGTTTTAACTAGATCAGATTTTTTGAAAGAAACGGGTATATATGAAATGGATTTATCCCAGAAAATTCTGATTGACAAGGGCTGATTATAGGATGGGGATTGTATGTTGAATATTGCATTAGTAGTTGGTTTTAATTCGGATTTAGAGGCGCAATCAATCCGAGCATCTCTTGAATATTTTGGTGCAAGGGTTGTGACATATTGGATTGGTAGACCGAAAGATTTTGTGGGAGTTCTTTCTGGAAAGAACTTATTTAACGATGTTAATTATATTATTTTTTGCTTTCATGGTGAAGAAGGGAAGTTTGTCATGGAAGAGTTAGGCGAAGAAGTATATGAACAAGATGAACCGAGAGGGTATTTTGGTGCAGAAGAAATTTATGAATATGCAAAATTGCATAATACACATATTGTAAATAGCGGGTGCACGTTAGGGGAGCAAAATCTAGCAAAATCTTTTTTACATAGTGGTGCGAAATCATATATTGGATCGATTGATTATGTAGATGGAAATGCAGCACTTATGTTTACTATACGCTTATTTTATGGGGTTATTAACCATGGGAAAACGTTAGAAGAAGCGTTTCAAGAAGCGAGTTTAATTGATGAGGAGACACATACATTTCGATTCTATAATTAGTGTGAAACACGTTTATTCTATATTCGAATAAACGTGTTTCACATTTAACTCACAATTTTTTTACATTTTTTTCAATGAAAATGATTATCACCTGTGGTATGATATGTTCAAGTTTTTACAGGTAATAGAAGTTACTATATAAACGTTAGTTTTGAATGTTTCATACGCATGTCACGAATTATTCATAATTAACATTTTAAAAATAAGTAACTAATGTTATTATATTATCTGTAACTAACTTAATTACAACTTTAGGAGGAAGATATGGTTATTCAATTTTTAAGAGAAAACAAAGCAGTTTCTTTTGTATTAGCAGTAATTCGAGTATATCTTGGTTACACATGGTTAATGGCTGGAATCGGTAAACTACAAGGAAAAGGATTCGATGCAACAGGTTATTTGCAAGGTGCAATTGAAAAATCTAAAGGTGCACAACCGGCTGTTCAATCTTGGTGGGCATCATTCTTACAAGAATTTGCAATTCCAAATGTAGATTTGTTTAATACACTTGTAACATGGGGGGAAATTTTAGTCGGAATTGGTTTAATTGTAGGCTGTTTAACAAAAACAGCGGTCTTTTTTGGTCTTGTAATGAACTTTTCCTATATGTTTAGTGGGTCAATTGGTGTGAACCCTGAGATGGTTATCTTATCTATGTTTGTTCTTGTTTCCGGTATGAACGCTGGGAAATTTGGAATGGATGGCTTTGTTATCCCGAAAGTATTAGGATCAAAAACTCAAAAACGCCAAAAGCAAGCTGCTTAATATATGAAAACGGGTATCTCAAAATGAGATACCCGTTTATGTTATTTTTCAACTTTGATCGGATTGTTCTTAAAGAAATCTTTTACATACCCGACAAATTCTTGTGGTTCTTGGCGAAATGGTGCATGATAACCTTTTTCAATAATATGTAAAGTGCTATTTTTTAAGAATTGATGATACGTTTCTCCTTCTTTCCAGGAAACGCTACTATCATTTCTGCCCCATATAATTAAAGTTGGCTGTTTTATTTCATTTGCATTAATTTTAAGACGTCTAGGCCATAATTTCATTTTATTATAATGCTCTTCATCATTACGTTTGAATTTCACTTTGCTTTCATCATAATCTGTAATAGAAGAAACTGCATTTAAATCAGTCGACAATTGTGGTTTTGGTGAGCCTTGTTTAGTAACGAATGTATGAGGGCCACCTGTAGCATCAGTTAAAATAAGGTGAGTAACTGCTTCAGGATATAAATATGTTAAATTTAGAGAAATTTCTCCCCCCATGGAATGCCCCAGTATTGCGAATGAATCATACCCTAGTTTTTTCATTAATTTATAATACAAATTTGCATGAGTTGGAAAAGAATAATAAAAATCCATTGGCTTAGATGAGCGCCCGAATCCTAAAGCATCTACAGAAATAATTGTATGATCTTTTGCTAAATCGGAGTAAATCTTTTGAAAACCATCTGATGACCCTCCAAAGCCATGAATCATAAGTAAAGGTGGTTTTTCATTACCAATCTTTTTAAAGTAAATGGTTTGACCATCTATTTCTACCATTTTTTCCTCGGTAGCTAGTTTCGCTGTAATTGTATTTTTAACTCGTTTTACTTGTTCTACTGGCTTTTCTGCTGCACTACATCCTACTAATAGTGTAAGAGTAAGACAACCTACCATAAAATAGCTAAATCGCTTCAATTAGGTGTCTCCTTTCTAACATAACGCTGTATCTATCATAGCAAATAGCATATTACGATTTCCAGGAAGTCGGCTACCATTTTTTATCATAAGAGGTGAAAGGAGCGTTTCTTGGAAATTTTCTGTTTGAAGAAATTTACGAAATGTAAATTGTGAGTGTGGGACATCAATTCGTACTATACCATTCCAACATTCACATATCTTTTTTAATAATTGAATAGCATCTTCTGCTTGCTTGGCGATAAGTGGATTGATACATAATATATTGCCCTTTTGTATGCATAATGAAAAAGCTTCTATACAGTTATTTCTTTCAATTTTAAAAGAGTGTACAGCCCTTGGTAATAGCAAAGAGTAAAGTAGAGAACGATTCATACCAGTTGCAATTTGATCCAGAGAAGTAAGAGATATAAGGTCTTCTTCTTGTACTTGTTGTAAGTGAGAAGGGTACGTCTTAATAGTTTGCTTTTCAAAACGATGAATCGTTGTTGCTGTTTGAAATCCGCATGATGTGTATAGAGGTTCGCCAGCTTTTGTCGCAATAAGTGCAATGGGTTGTTTTGGATGAATTTGTTCCAAGCAATGATTTAGCAACATGCGCCCTATTCCGCGTCCTTGAAAATTAGGGTGAACGATTAACATACCAATGGAAGCGAAGTTACTTGTAAAGGGAAATACTCCTCCAGTCGCAATGAGTTTGTTCTCATGAATGTAACCTACAAGTGTGCCGATAGAAAGATACATTTCGAATTGTTTTTTCATAAAAATTTCATCGTGTAACCATCCAACAGATTTGCAAAGATTAAGTAATTCAAAAATAAAAGACTCATTTAGCTTTACTATTTTCATAAAGGCTCACCGCATTTCTATTTATTTTCATAAAAATAGAGTCAAAATGTAAAAAAGAGATTTACGTTAAATGAAATCCAACTTGTTTATATTTAAATTGTAAAGGGCGGGATGATTGATACAAAAAGACAAAGTTATACAAATTATAACTGATATTTACATAAGTTAACAAAAAATTTACATACAGCTAATTTTCTCTTAATAGTCTTCCGTTAAATTTGATAGTGGGAAATGAATAACCTAATTAGGGGGACAAGACAGTGAAAAAGTTTGTGAAAAAAGCATGGCCATTTGCAGTTGTGGCATCATTAGCAGTTACTTCGGTAGCAACATGGAATTTTACTCGTTCTAGTGAGGTTAATGCAGATGAGAACGGAAGCAATGCAAAGATTAAAAATGTTATCGTATTAATTGGGGATGGTATGGGTCCTTCATATATGACGGCTCACCGTTATATGAAAGATAATCCAAAAACCTTTGAAATGGAATCTACAGAATTTGATAAGCATCTTGTAGGAACACAAAAAACATACCCAGAAGATGAACATGAAAATATTACAGACTCTGCATCGGCAGCAACAGCTATGTCAGCAGGGATTAAAACATATAATGCTGCAATTGCAGTTGATAATGATAAAGCGGAAGTGAAAACAGTTCTTGAGCAAGCGAAAGAAAAAGGGAAATCAACGGGACTCGTTGCAACTTCTGAAATTACACATGCAACACCAGCTGCTTTCGGTGCGCATGACATTAGCCGTAAAAATATGGACGCAATTGCAAATGATTATTTTGATGAGAAAATTAAAGGGAAGCATAAAGTAGATGTTATGCTTGGCGGCGGCGTAAAGAACTTTGTTAGAAAAGATCGTAATCTTACAGAAGAGTTTAAGAAATCTGGTTATAGCTATGTAACGGATCGAGATCAATTGTTAAATGATAAAAATGACCAAATTCTTGGTTTATTTGCACCAGGTGGATTAGATAAAATGATTGACCGTAATGAGAAAACACCTTCATTAGAAGAAATGACTAATGCAGCAATTGAGCGTTTGAACAAAAATAAAAATGGTTTCTTCTTAATGGTGGAAGGAAGTCAAATCGACTGGGCTGGACATGATAATGATATTGTTGGTGCAATGAGTGAAATGGAAGACTTCGAAAAAGCTTTCAAAGCAGCGATTGAGTTTGCGAAAAAAGATAAAAATACGTTAGTTGTTGCAACGGCAGATCACGCTACTGGTGGCTTATCTTTAGGTGCCAATGGCGAGTATAACTTTAAAGTAGAACCAATTAAAGCTGCAAAGCGCACACCAGACTTTATGGCAAATGAGATTGCAAAAGGTGCAAATGTAGAAGAAACATTGAAAAAGTATATTGATTTACAATTAACTCCAGAAGAAATTCAAGCTGTAAATGATATAGCTCCGTCAAAAGATGTAACAAAGATTGATAATGCAATTGAAGATATTTTCAATAAGCGCTCGGTTACAGGCTGGACAACGGGTGGACATACAGGGGAAGATGTGAACGTATATGCATTTGGTCCAGGTAAATACTTGTTCTCTGGCGTTCAAGAGAATACAAATATAGCGAAACGTGTCTTTGATATTGTTGGCGGTGGCGATCCGAATAAAGGAAGACGCTAATTAAGAGCGAAAGTGAGGCGAAATGCCTCACTTTTCTTTTTAGGAGTTGGGAATATGAAAAAGTTATTTAGGAAATTAAGATTCCTTCTAGTGTTTGTAGTACTACTAGTTGGATGTCAACAAGAAGAGAATAACGTAGAACAAAAATCTACTACTAAAAAAACTGAGGAAAAGGTACAAATAACAAAAGAAGAAGAGAGATCTATTCAAGATGTTATTCATACATTTGTGCGAACGACGAATGAAAAAAATCTTGCAGAACATATGGAGTTATTTTCAAAGAAGATGCCTAGTGCTGAAGACTTAAAAACACAAAAAGAAGCCGCATTTCAAAAGGGAAATAAGAAAATTGAATTGGAACATATAGATATGAAAGTTAGTAAAGTAGGGTATGTTATTGTTGAAACGAAAGAAAAGGAAGTAGACGACAGTATCACTCTTCAAAAGAAAGTACAGTATGCTCTTGGGAAAGAAGATGATAAATGGAAGATTGAAGAGGTTCGAACGATAGAGAAAAAATAAAGTGAAACTTTAATAAGTGTGGAGTCGTACTTCCAAAAAATGATAGAAAAAAGGTTCTCATTGGCGAGAACCTTTTTTTATAGTGGTAGCATAATTTGATTTGAACATGCCTCAATATCATCAATATCTTGACGAATTGTGGCCATTTTATTATCCAGATCTTCAGCTTTCATTGCTGCATCATGTAGTTCATCTTTTAAATACTCCGGTATTTTCCCTTCATATTTATAATAAAGTTTGTGTTCTAAACTTGCCCAAAAGTCCATTGCCAGTGTACGTAACTGAATTTCTGCAAATACATCTTTTGTACCAGAATTTAGTGATAAAGGGTATTTAATGATCATGTGTAAACTTTTATATCCGTTTCGTTTTGGGTTAGCGATATAATCTTTTACTTCTATGACTTCCATATCTTCGCGTTTTTGAATGACTTCTTTCAAATGATAGATATCTTCTACGAAGCAACATG
Source organism: Bacillus cereus group sp. BfR-BA-01356 (assembly GCF_022663635.1). Lineage (NCBI taxonomy): Bacteria > Bacillati > Bacillota > Bacilli > Caryophanales > Bacillaceae > Bacillus > Bacillus cereus group sp. BfR-BA-01356. The sequence continues at coordinate 16,296 of NZ_JAKUFX010000112.1, forward strand.
TAATACGAATACCAATAATATCTTGTAAATGTGTTTGAGCATTTTCAACTGTTGGTAATAAGTTTTTGCGCTCTAGTTTTTTAATAATACTTTCAGGTTGTTTTAGTCTTGTTTTTATATGTTCAAACGGGTTGTAATCCTCTAGAAATTGAGCTTCCCGGTTCATAATTTCAAATTTAGTTTTTAACTCTTCTAAAGCAAATGTATATGGTAATACAAAAGCTTTCCAGTAGTTAACTGTTGATTGATTATATTCCATTTATATACACACCTTTTCCTATTTGCAAGTGAGGTCGTTATTATACTAAATACCAAATCATATAAGCGCAAGCAGCAAATGATGAGATCATAAAGCGATATTTAGTTTTCATACTTTCAACTCCTTTCGAGTAAGATTTTATATTAATAAACGTGATTGTTAATAAGTTCACTATGTACAGTTTCTATAGTAATAGATTCGTGTGAATTTCGTATGAACTAATTGTTTCAGCTTTTTGTCTTTTTTGCTGTTAATCATAATTATTATTCGGATTTAAAGTGTTTTTATTTGATTTATCTATTTGTATAAATTAATGTATATTTAAATTTATAGTTATTGAGGAGGATATATGGTGAACTTTGAAGAATTAGCAATTGCTAGACGTTCTGCAATGAAATTTATACAAGGTATAGAAATCCCTGATGAGGATTTTAAAAAAATATTTGAGTTAACTAAGCTTTCTCCATCTTGCTATAATTTGCAGCACACACATTATGTTGTAATTCGTGATCAAGAGCGAAAAGAAAGATTAAAAGAATTAGCTTTCGGTCAATATAAAGTATCGAGTGCATCAGCGGTAGTGTTCGTTTGTGGTGATAAAAAAGCATACCAAAATGTTGAAAATATTTACTTCGGCATGAAAGTTTTAAAGATGATTGATGAATGTGAATATGAAGATACAATTAGGAAAACGAAAGGTTTATATGAAGGAAAAGGAGAGCGTTTCATGGAGGATGAAGCGATTAGAAATGCTTCGTTAAGCGCGATGACTTTTATGTACGCAGCTAAATATTATGGCTATGATACATGTCCAATGATTAATTTCGATGAAAAAGTAGTACAAAGTGAATTAAATATGCCGGAGCATATAGTACCTGTTTTAATGATTACGATAGGAAAAAGTGATACGACTAAAACTCGTCCACGAGGATATCGAAAGCCGATTAGTGAGTTTGTTACATACGAATCGTTTTAATAAAGTGAAACTTTAAATCAGTAGGGGTCTTATTGGCCGTTAATGCGGGACAAAATTTATTTAACTATAAAAAACAAGGGGATTCTAAATGGAATCTTCTTGTTTTTGCAATTGACAAATAGAATGAAGTTTTATAATATATAAATCGTAATCATTACGTTTTAGTTGCAATCTTTGAAAGAAAGGAGAATTAAATATGCGTGTAAATATTACATTAGCTTGTACGGAGTGTGGCGATCGTAATTACATTTCTAAAAAAAATAAACGAAACAATCCAGAACGCATCGAACTAAAAAAATATTGTCCACGATTAAAGCGAGTAACGTTACATCGTGAGACGAAGTAAAAGACTAGAGATATCTCTAGTCTTTTTTTTATAGTTCTTTGGTTTTGTTTGTTATAATTACCTTAAAATGTAATAAAGGGAGCGGTATGATGAATCAAAAAGATAAAGAAAGAAAAGAGCGAGTGGCTCATATTATTAACATTCCAGATGAATATAGTCTTGTTGTAGATGATCAAGAAGGGGTTGATGACCCGTATCATCTATTATGGTGGGAGCATAAAGAGGATCAGGAGAGAACGATACAAATTACATTGAATAGACATACTGGTAATTTAATTGAGTTTAGGATAGATGATGAAAATTCTTTTTCAAGTGGTAAGGAAGCGATAGAGGAGAAGAAGGCAAGGGAGATTGCAAATGCGTTCTTGAAAAAATATACAAAAGAAGGATATGAATTCTATACATATGTAACGATTAAGGACGACAGGCGTGGTTGGAAAGAAGTAAATTATATGCAAGAAGTGAATAGCTATCCATTGCCGAATACAGGGTGCGTTGTGCGAGTGAACCCTTCAGGTAATGTTGTGCAATTTCATTACAATGGACAAAAAGCTATAGAGAAAAAACCGTTATGGCCAAGTGAAATTGTTGAGGAGAATATCGTTTTAGAAAATTTGAAAGCTAGACAAGATATGAGACTTGTATTTATAGATTTAACATACTCTTCATGTAAGTATGAAAGCGGGGAAGAAGTAAAAGGGTACCATCTTGTATATGAACCAGAGCCTAGTCATGCGTTTATTGATGCAAGTACAGGTAAAGATTTATATGAGCCAGATCATTATAAATTGCCTTCGGCTGTAGCTGTTGGAAAATCGAGAAAAGGTAACGAACGAGGTGACATATTCGAATTATTTGACTGGAATAAAGAAGGTTTTACAAAAGTAGATGAGACGGAAAATGATGATGAAATAAGGATGAAATTTGTTCCGAAAGAGGAATTACAAAAACAGAAAGAAGAAAAGAATCCATATTTAATGAATGAATTCTTTAAAAAGCATTTACCGATGTTGAAATATAATAATTTAGTTAGCGTTACAATTGATAAATTAACCAATGAATTAACTGGTTTTATAAAACTGACAGATGATAAAGAAGTAAAGCAAATACTGTCTAGAGAGGAATGTTTACAAAAAGCACTTCAATTTTTAGAACGAGTTATTCCAGATATCAAACAATATCTGCGTCTTTGGGAGGAACGTGCATGCCCATCAACTTAAGAGTGAGCACAACCTGAGCTTTCGACTCATCGGATCAAAACATTCCTAAAATAAAAGCATACTCTTAAAAATAAGCATCTCAAATAAACCCT